>NZ_JFAO01000017.1:0-81202 GCF_006408945.1 Bifidobacterium sp. UTBIF-78 | reverse complement strand
ATATTTCTCGTACAGCGGCACCGGCACCACGTTCGCCTGCGCCATCTGTACCTGGCCGAAGTAGTTCGCGTATCCGGGATCGGGGATGAGGATGTCGTCGCCGGCGTCCAAGGTGGCGATCATCGCCAGATACACGGCCTCCATGCCACCCGTGGTCACGATGATCTCGTTGTCCGGGTCGTAAGCGAGGCCGTCGCCGGACCCATCCGAACCCGCGCCATCAGGTAACGCGCCGTCAGGTACTGCAGCATCAGGTACCGCGCCGTCAATCCGGGCGCGGTACCGGCACCATGCCCGGCGAAGCGCCAACGTGCCGCGATTCGGCGTGTAATGCGTGTCGCCGTGAATCGCCGCCTGATACGCGGCGTCTATCATCGGCCGAGGCGTGTCGAAGCCGGGCTCCCCCACGGCGAACGAAATCGCACCCGGCACGCCGGCCGCCAGCTCGAACATCTCCCTGACACTGGGATACAGCGCTTCCTGCGCGCGACGTGACACCTCCGGCATACCCTACCTCCTCAATCCGCCCATTGATACGGTTGTTGCCCATATCGTAGACGTGCGATGTTTCCGCGAAAGCGCCGTCCACGGGTAAGGAGGGTCCGTGCCGCGCGCCGGTCGCATGACCAGCACACGAGCATGGCCACATGCCTGCAGGTCAATATGGTCGCATGATCGATACGTGAGCACGGCCATGGCACGCAGACCGCACGGTCTTGACCGCGGCTCTCGGCGGCTGCTAGGTTCACGAAAAGAGTTAATTTTACGGAGAGAGGTAGGATATGCATGTGTTGAACACTCGCGCACGAGTGGTGATGACGTTCACGTTCTTTTCGATGTTCTTCGGGGCCGGAAACCTGATTTTCCCACCGTTCGTGGGCGCTCAGGCCGGTTCCGCCGCGGTGCCCGCGGCCATCGGGTTCATCGTCTCGGCGGTGGGTCTGCCGATTCTTGGCGTGATGGCGGTGACGTTCGCCGGCGGCTTCGACAAACTGGCCACCCGCGTCTCCCTCAGGTTCGCATTGTTCCTGGGACTCGCCATCATCCTGACCATCGGCCCGTGCTTCGCCATCCCCCGTACGGCTACCACCTCGTTCGAGATGATGGTCGCCCCGTTCACGCCGGACGGTTCCATCTGGCTCGCGCGGCTCGTCTACTCGTTCGTGTTCTTCGCACTGGCGTTCGTCTTCGCCCAGCATCCCGAAAAGCTCTCCAAGGTGCTGGGCCGTTTCATGGGTCCGTTGCTGCTCGTCCTTATCGCCGCGCTGTTCGTGGCCTGCCTGATGCATGGCATCGGCACACCGGCCAAGCCGATGGGTGACTATGAGGCCAATCAGCTGGCACGCGGCTTCCTTGACGGATATCAGACCATGGATCTACTGGCCGCCCTGTACTTCGGCATCGTAATCTCGGCGAACATCCGCGCGCAGCAGGTGAACGACGAGGCGCAGGTGCAACGCGAAACGGCATTCGCGGGTCTCGGCACCGGCGTGCTGCTAGTGCTTATCTATGGCGCGCTCGCCTATGTGGGCGTGGTCTCCGGCGCAATCGCCGCAATCGATCCCGCGAAGGACACGGGCGCCACGGTGCTCACCAACCTCACGTCCTCGGTGTTCGGCGCGGGCGGCACGGTGTTCCTCGGTCTGGTGTTCGTTATCGCCTGTCTGAATGTGTGCACCGGTCTGATTTGCACATGCGCCACCTATTTCCATACGAAGTTCCCCACCGTCGCCGGCCGGAAGGTGAGCTATCGCGCCTGGCAGGTGCTGTTCACCGTGTTCAGCTTCGTGGTGTCGAACGCCGGACTGAGCGCGATCATCAAGGTGTCCGTGCCGGTGCTCTCCGCCCTGTATCCGATGGCCATCGTGCTGGTGCTGTTGGCCCTGACCCATCATGTGTTCGGTGCGCGCTTCCCACGCGTGTATTTCTGGACCGTTCTGCTGGTGGGCATCGTGGCGGTTCTGGGGTGCATTGAATCGTTGGTGCAGGTGTTCGGTGGCTCGCTGCCGTGGCTCGCTGCCGTATTGGGACTGCTTTCGCTGCAGTCCTATCAGCTCGGCTGGCTGGTTCCTGCCGCTCTCGGCCTCGCAATCGGCGTGATTGATTCGCTCGTCCGTGCTTCCGCCGATGGACGGGTTCACGGTCGGGATTAGCGTCCGGCAGTCAGGTTGGCGGGATGATTGGTGAGATGAGCGGAGGCGTGCCACGGAGTATTCGGGTAAGGTACGTCACGTATGCCGTTTCATACGATGCCGACGCAAGGGCGATTGTCGGAGCGGCTGACTGGAACGAACGAGCCGGATTCTGATGGGTCTGGTTCACACCAACGGTTCAAAGGAGACGAACGACTATGACTTATGCGAAGAATGCGCCGTTCCGTGCGGATGTGGTGGGCAGCTATCTGCGTCCCGCCGAGCTCAAGGCCGCCCGCGCCGACTTCGAGGCGGGCCGCATCGACGCCGATGCGTTGAAGGCCGTGGAGGACAAGGCCATCGTGGATCTGGTGGCCAAGCAGAAGGCGGCAGGACTTCATGTGATCACGGATGGCGAGTTCCGTCGCGCCTATTGGCATCTTGATTTCATGTGGAATCTGCAGGGTGTCAAGCGCGGCACGGCTCCCATCCAGTTCAAGGGCTCCGATGGCACGGCCGTGGTCGAGGCGGCCGGCGTGGACGGCGAGATCAGCGGCGAACACCACCCATTCGTGGAGCATTACCGGTTCGTCAAGGCGCTCGAGGATGACAACACCCGCGCCAAGCAGACCGTACCCTCCCCCGCGCAGACGCTGTTCGTGCTGCAGCAGGGCATCGCCGAGGACGCGACCAACCCGTACAAGGACAACGACGCTCTGGCCGAGGCGATCGCCAACGCCTACATCCAGGTGGCGCATGACCTGTACGAGGCGGGCTGCCGCACGCTGCAGTTCGATGACTGCACATGGGGCGCGTTCGTGTCCGAGGACTTCAAGGACACCGTGTTCGGCGTGGACGCCAAGACCGTGCAGCGCCAGTATGCGGCGGTGAACAACGCGGTGATCGCCGCAGTGCCGGACGACATGGTGGTCACCACACATATCTGCCGCGGCAACTACCAGTCGCAGTGGTTCTCCGCCGGCGGATACGGCCAGGTGGCGGATGTGCTGTTCGGCGAGGAGAACGTGGCCGCCTACTATCTGGAGTTCGATGACGACCGTTCCGGCGACTTCGAGCCGCTGGCCAAGGTCTCGGACGGCAAGCAGGTGGTGCTCGGCCTCATCACGTCGAAGAAGCCGGAGCTCGAGGACCCCGAAACCATCAAGGCCCGTATCGCCGAAGCAGCGCAGTATGTGCCGCTGGAGCGCCTGTGCCTGTCCACCCAGTGCGGCTTCGCCTCCACCGAGGAAGGCAACCACCTCACCGAAGACCAGCAGTGGGCCAAGATCGCTCTGGTCCGTTCCATCGCCGAGGAGGTATGGCCTTCATCGGCGGAGCCCGACCTCAAGCCTGCCAGTAATAACTGAAGAAGTCCGCGATTTTGGTGGTCGCATCCCTGAGCACTTCGATACGGGGCAGGTACACGATACGGAAGTGATCCGGTTCGGCCCAGTTGAAACCGCCGCCTCGGGTGATGAGGATGCGCTCGTCATGGAGCAGGTCGAGGGCGAACTGCTCATCGTCGCGGATATTGAACTTCTTGACGTCGATCTTCGGGAAGATGTAGAACGCGGCCTTCGGCTTGACGGCGGTCAAGCCGGGGATCGCGTTGATGGCGTTGTAGATGTATTCGCGCTGCTCGAACAGACGGCCGCCAGGCACGATGTAGTCGTTCACGCTCTGGTGCCCGCCGAGGGCCGTCTGCACGATGGACTGGGCGGGCACGTTCGAGCAGATACGCATGTTCGCCAGCATGTTGATGCCCTCGATGTAGTCCTTGGCGATACGCTTGTTGCCGGACAGTACCATCCAGCCGACGCGGTAGCCGGCGATCATGTGGGACTTGGACAGTCCGGAGAACGTGACGCAGAACAGATCCGGTGCGAGCGAGGCGATGGAGATGTGCTTGAGCCCGTCCATGACGAGACGGTCGTAGATCTCGTCGGAGAAGATCATGAGCTGGTGTTCGCGCGCGATGTCGACGATCTGCTGGAGCACCTCCTTCGGATAGAGCGCGCCCGTCGGGTTGTTCGGGTTGATAAGCACGATCGCCACGGTACGGTCGGTGATCTTGGCGCGGATGTCGTCGATGTCCGGATACCATTCGGACTGCTCGTCGCACACGTAGTGCACAGCGGTGCCGCCGGCAAGATTCACGCAGGCGGTCCACAACGGATAGTCGGGGCTGGGGATGAGCACTTCGTCGCCGTCGTCCAGCAGCGCGGACATGCACAGGTTGATGAGCTCGCTCACGCCGTTGCCGGTGTAGATGTCGTCGATGGTGACGTTCGGCAGATTCTTGAGCTGCGCATACTGCATGATGGCCTTGCGCGCGGAGAACAGGCCCTTGGACGGCGAGTAGCCTTCGGTGTCGGTCAGCTGGTGGGCCATGTCGTAGACGACCTCGTCCGGCGTGCGGAAGCCGAACGGCGCCGGGTTGCCGATGTTCAATTTGAGGATGTGGGTGCCGTCCGCCTCCATGCGGGCAGCCTCGTCCACCACCGGACCGCGCACGTCGTACAGCACGTTGTCAAGCTTGTGGGATTTGCCGAAGGAGCGGCGACGGGCCGTCGGAATCTCGGCATCCGCGAGGTTCGCGGCATTCATGTCGGGATGCGCGGCGGTCGGTCCGGGTGTGTCGGCCCCGGCTGCCGCTGCGGTGATGGACGTGGCGCCGAAGCCGGCCGGCTGTTCCTGCGGGCGAGGGGCGACGGACTCGACGGGCGTGGCTGCTGCTCCCTGGAGCTGCGGCTGTGATTCCTCGCCGTGCAGCCAATTCACGTCAACATCCAGTTCATTGGCGAGGAAGTTCAGCACGTCCTCGCGTGGCATGGTCTTACCGGCGACATATTGGCTGATATGGCTTTTGCCCATCTTGACGCCATTGCGTTCGGCGGCGCGCACCAGATCGATCTGCTTGAGTCCCCTGCTATCCATCGCCTTGCGCAGCCGCTCCGCGAACACCGATACGCTCATCATGCCTCCAACCAAGAGTTCAATTTATTGTTGAACAACGGTTCAAAGCATACGCCCGGTTCAACGCCAGTTCAATTACAGGCGTGTGCCGCGTTCAAATAACGGACCGTCCTGTCCGATAATCTGTCTCACTAATAGTGATTAATTGTGAGGCAGACCACTAGGCACGGTTCAGCAATGGTTCAACCTCACTGCGGGCGGGGCAGGTGGCGGGCCCGCGACGGGTCACCGAAATCGCTGCGGCTATATTTGCTGTGCGCACCGCATCCTCAAGCGAGGCGCCACGGATGAGTTCGGCGCTCATCACGCCGACGTGGCAGTCGCCGGCGCCGTTGGTATCCACGGCATGCACATGATGGGAGGGAATAAGCACCGCACGCTCCCCCGGCGTGGCGCTGAGCCATGCGCCCGAAGCCCCCGCGCGCAGGATCACCGGCGCGTCCAGTCGTCCGCTCAACGCCGCACAGGTGCCGCCGGCATCCTCCAATACCGCGCCGGACAATCCCAGACGCCGCGCCAAAGCCAGCGATTCCTCGTAATTGCACGACCAGATCGGCCGATGGGCGACGATGGCGTCCAGCAGGCGGTCTTCGGCGCCGGCTGCCACCGAAGACGGGTCGAATACGGTGGTGAACCGGTGCGCCCGGTATCGTTCGAGGAAGGCGAGCAATCCGCGTGAGGTGGGGTGAGCGAACGTGTATCCGTTGATATGCACGATGTCGGTGTCGGATGGATTCAACGAGTCGAAGCAGTGCTCGTCGCCCTGTGTCTCGGCTCCACGCACGGTGACGAACGTGCGCTCGGCGCGGGCGTCGGTCATGGCGATGCAGATGCCGGAGTCGCGTGACGAATCGGTCAGACCGATGTGGTCGATGCCGTCGTCGGCCAGCGCTGCGCGGATCTGCGCCGCCCACGGACCGGTGCCGATGATGCCGCCATGCGCGGCGGGAACGCCCATCTGCCTCACCGCATGCAGGATATTGAAGCTGGAGCCCACCCGCGCGACGGCCTCGTCGGCGAAGGCGTCGCCGCCCGGTTCAGGTACGCGGTCGATGCGCATGGTGAGGTCCACCAGCATCTGGCCCATGCTGATGACCCGTCCTGTTGCCGGCCGCGGTTCAGCCAATCGCGCTGCCGCCGGTTGAGCTGACATGAACCGGTCCTCCGCATTCATACGATTCGTGTTGTTCATGCTCATATGGCTCACGCGTCGTTCCTTCCGGACAGGGCCAGCAACCGGTCGGCGGTGGTGGCCAGATCGAGGTCGTTGACGTCCTGCACGGTGGTGGCGAGCGATTCCGGGAAGGCGGACGCACCGTGTGCCGCACCGAGGATCGCACCGGTCATGGCGGCGATGGTGTCGGTGTCGCCCCCGATGTTGGCGGCCACGCATAGCGCGTCGTAGGGCCGCTGCGCGTATCGGGTGGCGATGGCGAACGCGGCGGGCACGGACTCGTTGGCCTCCACGCTGGTGCCGATGAGCGCACGCAGCTGGTCGCCGAACATGTCGTGGTCGTACAGGTCAACCGCATCGTCACCGGTATGATTGCGCGCCCAGTTGATGGCCCACCGCGTGCGGGCGATCACCGAAGCCTTGGGCGACCAGTGGCCGAGCGCATGACCTTCGAAACGGCTCATGGCAAGGTATCCGGTCACATAGTTGCAGGCCATGAGCATGGCCTCCTCCGGGTCTGCGCCATCGATGCCGTAGCTTACTGCGGCGGCCACCAGCATCGTGGATTCGATGCCTTGCTCGGTATTGTGCGTGACTATGGAGGATCGGCGGGCGGTCTCGGCCAGATGCGGACCGGGCCGGTTGGCGATGCCGATGGGGCATGCGCGCATCGCGCCGCCATTGGTGGTGCCGAGTGCGCCGGTCTGCTCCACGTCCACACCGGCCTGGAAGCGCTCGAGGGCCCGTTTGGTGGAGGGGCCGAGCAGGTCGAGCGACCCGCGCGCCTTCATGTCCTCCTCCCAATTGAGCAGGGCATAGGCGTACTGGCGGATGTCGAGATCGCCGTCGCAATCGATGAGCTGGCCGGCGAGCAGCAGCGCCTGTTCAGTGTCGTCAGTGACGGAACCGGCCTTCATGTTCGGGGCGATGGGCTGGTTGGGCGAGGCATCCACGAACGAACGAATCGGCGTCGGCCCGTATTCGAGGCTGATCCGCTCGTGGGACATGCTTTGCGTGGGCATGCCGAGCGCGTCGCCAATGGCCAAGCCCAGCAGCGCGCCCAGCGCATGGTCGTATGTGGCGTTGCGCGTGCGGACGCCGACGGAATCATGGGAAGCATTGCGTGCGAAATCGCGGCCAGAGCCGTGCGAAGTACCGTTCACCATGACTCCTACTGTAGCCCCACCGGTCCCATGAACCCCGACTCGCCCATCGGACCATCGGGTCATCAGGCCGCCGACCGCCACGGCACTAGCCGAGCCGTGCCTCGATCCATTGGGCCACGCCGTCATCGTTGTTGGACGGGCACACCTCGTCGGCGATGGCCAACACCTGGGGATTGGCGTTGGCGACGGCCACTCCCCTGCCCGCCGCGCGCATCATGGCGATGTCGATGAGGTCATCGCCGAACGCGGCCGTACGGGCGAGCGGAACGCCCATGCGTTCGCACAGGACCCGCATGGCGTATTCCTTGTTGGCCTTCGGGTTCATCAGCATCCACATCACACCTTCGCTGATGGAGACCTCGAAATCGTCGGGGATGAGCGGACGCAGGGCATCCCACTGGTCCGGAGCGGGGAAGATGGTGATCTTGTCGGCCACGCCGTCGGGCACGTCATGGAAGTCGGTGTACCGGAAGGTCTGGGTCTTCCAGTACACGCTGACGTCGAAGTTGGTGTAGCGCACGTCGTCCATCACGATGCCGAGCTTCAGATCCGGCATCCGCTCGAGCAGGTCGAGACAGACCTCACAGGCTCGGGACGCCGGGAAACCGATCTTGACCAGATGACCGTCCTCGGGCAGTTCGCCGGAGGTGAGCATGTCGAAGTCGGAGGCCGCCGGGTCGAAGTCGATGAGCGCGCCGTTGAGATAGATCACCGCGTCGACGGGCAGCAGTTCGGCGAACCTGAGACCGGTGCTCACCGGCCGTGCCGTGGCGATGGCGAATCGGCAGCCGGCCTCATGAGCCCGGTTGATGGCGTCGATGCTGCGCTGGGTGATGTCACGGTCCTCGAACACCTCGGCGTCATACAGCACCGTGCCGTCGAGGTCGGCGACGATGAGGTCGGGAAGCGCCGATTGACCTGCGGGCGGGTTCACGGTTCGGGTCATAGCAGTCCCTTGCAGTAGGAGCGAACGATTTCGGCCGAATGATGGAACTTCGCCAGTTCCTCATCACTGAGGTCGAGTTCGACAATCTCGTTGGCACCGTTGGCGCGCAGCTCGGTGGGCACACCGAGGAACACATCGTGTTCGCCATATTCGCCGTCCAACAGCGTGGAAACGGGCACGATGCGGCGCTCGTCCCACAGGATGGTCTGCACGATGCCGGCCACGGTGGAGGCGATGCCGAAGTTGGTGCCGTGCTTGGCCGCAACAATGTCATCGCCGCGCTGGCGGGTCTTGCGTTCGATCTCCTCGGTGGAGACGGAGGAGAAACGGTCCTGATTGTCCGCAAGGAACCGGGCGAACGGCTTGCCGCCAAGGGAGACGGTGGACCACGCCGCGAACTGGGAATCGCCGTGCTCGCCCATCACGAAACCGCCCACGTTGCGCGGGTCGAGTCCGGTCTCCTCGCCGATGATGGTCTTGAGACGCGAGGTGTCGAGCGCCGTGCCAGTGCCGAGCACCTGCGTGCGGGGCAGGCCGGAACGCTTCCATGCATACCACGCCATCACGTCCACCGGGTTGGAAACCATGAGAATCACGCCGTCGAAGCCTGACGCCATGACCTTGTCCACGACCTCGCCCACGAGGCCGACCGTGAAGCCGAGTTCGGCGAGTCTGTTGGAGCCGACCGGGGGCTTGCGGCCCACGGTGATGACCACGATATCCGCGTCCTTGCAATCGTCGTAGTCTCCGGTGCGCACCTTGACGTGACGATCCTGGAATTCGCTGCCGTCGTCCAGATCGCGAGCCTCGCCAAGCGCCTTGGCGGCGAAGTGGTCGATGAGCACGAGCTCGTTGCACAAGCCATGCGTGACGATGCCGAATGCGGCGGTGGCCCCGACCTGGCCCGTGCCGACGATGACGACGCGATTGCGGTTCATGGTGACCATTGGTGCTCCTTGTCTCTATCTCGTATCCGTACCTGTAATCCGTGCCTGCGTGTGTCTGGCCTGCGTTGCGTGAGTCCCCTCGTTCCGCCGCCGAGTCACCTTGTGCCGCCACCGAGCCTGATTGGTCCGGTGCGGTCGGCGACGGCGGCTGCAAACGAATGCGACCCATGACCCCGCAGACGGGTCATGGGTCGCATATCAGGCCAGCCAAAAGTACAATCAGCCGAGGTTGAACTTGGTCATCATATCAAGGCCGATGATCAGCGCGACCCACAGCAGGGCGATGATCACGGTCCAGCGGTTCAGGTTCTTCTCGGCCACACCGGACGTACCGGCGTTCTGGGTCAGACCGCCACCGAACATGTCGGACAGACCGCCGCCCTTGCCCTTGTGCATAAGGATAAGCAGCGTCAACAGGGCGCTGAGCAGTACGACGACGACTTCAAGCGTGATCTTAAGAGCGGTCACAGGTAACCTCCGATGTGTAACAAACTGTGGACTAGCATAGCGCATGTGGCGGAAAAACGCCGCATCAGCGCCCGGATTTCGTCGATTTCAATGCGATTCGCGCGATTTTGGACAGTTCATCGGCGTCCAGGGCCGCGCCGCCGATCAGGAATCCGTCCACATCCGGTTGCCGGATGAGTTCCTCGGCGTTCTTCGAGGTGACCGATCCGCCGTACAGGATGCGCACGGATTCGGAGACCTTCTCGCCGAACGTGGCTTTGAGATCCTCGCGAATGGCCTGGGAGGCGTCCTGGGCGGATTGCGGGGTGGCGACCATGCCGGTGCCGATGGCCCAGACCGGCTCGTAGGCGACGATGAGCCGGGCGGCCTCCTCGTCGCTGAGGTCGCGGGTGACGTCACGCACCTGGCCGACGGCGAAGTCGAGTTCGATGCCCTGACGACGTTCCTCGAAGCTTTCGCCGACGCACAGAATCGGCTGCATGCCGGCCGCGAGCACGGCGCGGACCTGATCGACGATGTTGGCGTCGTCCTCGGGATGGTATTTCCGGCGTTCCGAATGTCCCACAATGACGTACGAGCAGCCGAGGTGGGCGATCATGTCCGCCGAGACGTCGCCCGTGAAAGCGCCCTGCGTGGTCACGGACACGGATTGGGCACCGTAGCTGATGCGCAGATGGTCCGCTTCGATCAGCACCTGAACGCTGCGCAGGGAGGTGAAGGAGGGGAACAGGGCGATCTCGCACCGTTTGAAATCAAAATGCGCATCACGCAGCAGCCATGCCAGCTTCTGCACGAAATAGGTGGCTTCGAGATGGTCGAAGTTCATCTTCCAGTTGCCCGCCACCAATGGAATGCGCTTGGACGCCATGATTCCCCTTCCTTGCGTTGCAGAGTGTGGGCCTCCCTCGTGCAGAGGAAGACCCACGAAACGAAAAGGCGGCTATCGCCGCCCTTTCGCCTACAAACAGTCCACCGGGCTGTTTGTTTTACGGCTCAACTACTCGAGCACCTTCAGACCCGGGAGCTCCTTGCCCTCGAGGAACTCGAGGGAGGCGCCGCCACCGGTGGAGATGTGGGAGAAGCCGTCCTCCGGGAAGCCGAGGTTACGCACGGCGGAAGCGGAGTCACCGCCACCGACGATGGTGAACGCACCGGCCGCGGTCGCGTCGACGAGGCCCTGGGCCACGGCCTTGGTGCCGGCGGCGAACTCGGGGATCTCGAACACGCCCATCGGGCCGTTCCACACCACGGTCTTGGAGTCCACGATCTTGTCGTGGAACAGCTTCTGGGAGTCCGGACCGATGTCCAGACCCATCTTGTCGGCCGGGATGGCGTCCGCGGCAACGACTTCGGGGGCGACCGGGGTATCGCCGGCCGGGAAGCCGGGGTTAACGACGATGTCGGTCGGCAGCACGAGCTCGACGCCGTTCTTCTCGGCGGTCTCGATGTAGCCCTTGACCTTGTCGAGCTGGTCCTCCTCGAGCAGGGAGGTGCCGACCTCGTAGCCCTTGGCCTTGAGGAAAGTGAAGACCATGCCGCCGCCGATGACGAGACGGTTGGCCTTGTCGAGCAGGTTCTCGATCACGCCGAGCTTGTCGGAGACCTTGGAACCGCCGAGCACCACGGTGAATGGGCGCTCCGGGTTCTCGGTGGCCTTGGACAGGGCCTTGACTTCCTTCTCGACCAGCAGGCCGGCGGCGGCCGGCAGATCGGCGGCGACATCGTAGTCGGAGCCCTGGGCGCGGTGGACCACGCCGAAGCCGTCGGAGACGAAGACCTCGCCGAGGGCGGCGAGCTTCTTGGCGTACGGGGCGCGCACCTCGGGGTCCTTGCTGGTCTCCTCCGGGTTGAAGCGCACGTTCTCGAGCAGGACGACGTCGCCGTCGTTCATTGCGGCGACCTTGGCCTGAGCGTCCTCGCCGTAGGTGTCCTTGGCCAGCTTGACGTCGGCGCCGAGCAGCTCGCCCAGACGCTTGGCGACCGGGGCCAGCGACAGCTCGGGGACAACCTTGCCCTTCGGGCGGCCGAGGTGGGCCATCAGGATGACCTTGGCACCCTCGTCGCGCAGGGCCGTGATGGTCGGCAGCGCAGCCTTGATACGACCGTCATCGGTAATCGTGGTGCCGTCCAGCGGGACGTTGAAATCGGCGCGCATCAGAACGCGCTTGCCCTTGAGATCTCCAAGATCCTTGAGTGTCTTCATAATATCCTTTCCTTGACGAATCAAGTCAAAGTAAGTGGCCAGTTTTGCCACTTCGCATATTACAGGCACAAAGCGAAAAACACCGCATTCAATCCGGTAGATGAATGCGGTGTCGTGCATATTGTGGTCAATGCGGCCGGGCATGGCCGGCATACGTCGGATGCGGTAATCCCCTATCCCCCACATCGGCGCTGCCGAAGTGGGGATCCACAGTGCAATCGGGCCAGACAGGGCCTAACCAAAGCTTGACAGTGCTTGCGGGGAGAGATTAGTTGCCTGCTTCTCGTATGCGACGCATGGCGGGCGACTGACCTATGCAGTTACCCGCGTCCGATACCTACCTGATTGAATCCACAAGCCTACTGAGGCCTACTTGCCTTCGGCCGCACGGGCCTTCTCGGTCTTTTCGGCAAGCTGGAGCAGACGACGGATACGGCCGGCGATGGCATCCTTGGTGATCTGCGGCTCGGCGAGCTTGCCCAGCTCCTCGAGACTCTTGTCCACATGGTCGATGCGCAGCTGTCCGGCCTGACGCAGGTTGTCGGGGATGCTGTCTCCCAGCACCTCGAAGGCATGCTGCACCTTTTCGCTCGCCTCGGCCGCGGCCTTCGCGGAGCGGCGCATGTTGGCGTCATCGAAGTTGGCCAGACGATTGGCCTTGCCGCGTGCCTCGCCGTCGGAGCGCTTGCCGGTCCATTCGCGCGCGGAGCGCGAGGCGCCCATGAGCTTGAGCATGCGTTCGATGGCATCCGGGTCCTTGAGCGTCACGCGCTCGGAGCTGCGCAGCGTGCGGTGCTTGGCCTGAATGCCGAGACGACGGGCCACGCCACACAGGGCCATGGCGGCCTCTTCGGTGGGGCAGGCAATCTCCAGGAAGCTGGCCTTGCCCGGATCGGACAGGAAGCCACGCGCCATGAACGCGCCGCGCCATGCGGCCTTGATCTGGGCGATGGAACCATTGACCACTTCGGCCGGCAATCCGCGGACCTGCTGTTTGCGACGATCCACCAAACCCGTCTGTAGGGCCAAAGCCACTACGTTGCGCGTGACGAGCACCACATAGGTCTCGACCGGACCGTTCGGCGTCTGCCTAGTGAGATGATTAATCTCGGCTTCATGGCCGAACACGTCCCTCAACGTGTTGCGCAGCCATTCGGCGGCATCGAGCGAAGTGAACACCGCCTGAATCACATAGGCGTTCTGCACGGGGCGCAGACCGCCTCCGAAACGGATCATGGCAGCGGCTTGGGCCTTGATAGCGGCTGGGGAGTCACCCTCAAAGGCTGCCAATTCGCTTTTAACATCATCCAGAAGAGCCAAGATCCAACCTCCTACAGTCCCGTTCTCCGCAATGCTTCAGGCGTTTTCGAGTCGTCATCACTATGCTCGCACATGTGACGCGCCGGCAGCCATCGGCTTTCTGTGATACCTAATCTCGTGGACAAGCAAACCCGTTCGATGGCCATTTCGGGCTACTTCTTCTCGCAGTGTGGTCATTCAGGACGACCGACTTTTGTGCTGTTCACGCGCGGAAACGGTCACATTGAGGCCGTGCGCACGAAGGCGACGGGCGAGCTCCTCGCTCATCGCCACGGAGCGGTGCTGCCCCCCGGTGCATCCCACGGCGATGGTCAGATAGTGCTTGTCCTCCTGTGCATACCCCTCCAGCGCGATTTCGATGGCCCTCTCATAGGCATCGAGAAACTCCTTGGCGCCCTTGCTGGACAGTACGTAGTCGGCCACCGGCTTGTCCCGCCCTGTCAACTCCCGGAGCGAGGGCACCCAGAAGGGGTTGGGCAGGAAGCGCACATCCGCCACGAAGTCGGCGTCGATGGGCATGCCGTACTTGAAACCGAAGCTGAAGATGTGCACCGCGACGGTCGTGGGCCCGGAACCCAGCATCGCCTCGTAGAGCCGCGTGGAAAGCTGATGGATGGAAAGCTTGCTGGTATCGATCACCCAGTCGGCGCGCTCCTTAAGGTTGCCGAGCAGCTGACGCTCCTCAAGGATGCCGTCGACGAGGCGGTTACCATGCTGCAACGGGTGCGGGCGTCGGACAGACTCGTACCGTTTGATGAGCACCTCGTTGCTAGCGTCGAGGAAAAGGATGCGAGTCTTCACGCCGAGGTCGTCGAGATGCCCCAGCACGGCGGACAGGTCGTCGAAGTAGCTGCGGGACCGCACATCGATGACGGCGGCGAGCTTGTGCACGCCACCGTCCTTGCCGGAGGTGGTCATCATGTCCACGAGCGGCACGAGCAGTTTGGGCGGCAGATTGTCCACCACATACCAGCCCATGTCCTCCACACAGTCGGCCGCGTGCGAACGACCCGCGCCGGACATGCCCGTAATGAGGAGCACCTCGAACGAATCAAGGGGGTTCGGCCGGGTTCCTAACGATTGCGCGTCGGATGTCGATCGTGCGTCGGACGACAGCGCACCGGCCGGCGACATGCCGTCCGGCCGCGTGTTGTCCGATTGCGTGCCATCACGGTCCTGCGTGGTGTTCGCCAAGACGGACCCGGGTTCGGAGCCGATGTTCGGGGTCGGCTGATTCATCACAACGCCTCCTCAAGCGCCCTGCGCATGGCTATCTCCAAGTGGTCGTCCTCGGTGGTGGTGTCCTGCAGCCGCCGGTCGGCGTCGCTGGGCGGATCATCGTCCCAGATACCGGTCATCAGCAGCACCTGTACGAGGGCTTGGTACAGCAGCATCTCCTCGCCTCCGATGGCGCGGCCGCCGCGGGAGCGCCATACGGCCATGAGCTTGGTGGGGCGCGGATCGTAGACCACATCGAGCAGCAGACCGGTGAACGGTGCGGTGCCGGCCAGGGCGGCGGCAAGCGTATCGGCCACGGCGTCGGCCGCGTGCCCGGGAATGGTGTTGATGACGTACGTCGCATCGCCCGCGGCAGCGAGCACCGCTTCGGCGTCGGACAGCGGAATCTCGTCGTACGGATGATGGGTGGTGATGAACCTGCCCAGCACGTCGCCGAGTCCGGGATTCTTGCCCGGGTGCCGGGCGACGACGGTGACGTGGCCTATCTCCTGCATCATCGCGCAGGCTGCGGCGGCCGAGGTGGCCGTGTTGCCGTTGCCGATGATGAGCGCGTTATGCTTCCTGTCCGGTCCGTGGTGGGCGCCGAGCTCCCGATTGGCGTTGTCGAAGGCGAGTTGGATGCCCACCACGTCGGTGTTGTAGAGGCGGATGCCCGGTTTGCCGTGGGGCCACGCCGGATCGTCATAGGTCGCCTGTTCCCAGTCGAACACGGCGGTGTTGGCGATGCGCAGCTCCTTGGCCCACAGGTTCGAGGGCACACCATACGGCTGGATGGTCTTCTTCAGCGGCATGGTCAGGCTCAGGCCGGCCCATGAGGGGTCCAGCCCTTTCAGGAAGGAGTCCAGCTCCTCCTCGCCGACCTCGTGTTTGTCGTAGAACCAGTCGTTCAGCCCCAACGAACGATACGCGGCGTTGTGCAGCACCGGCGAAAGCGAATGCGCGATGGGCTTGCCAAGTACCGCGCAGCGATGGTTGACCATATCCCCTCCTTCGTTGACGTTCCCCATGCTAGCTGACTACGTGGGCAGAAGCTGTTACATTCACGGGGCGGTCGCCGAAACTTAAGGTTCTACCTGTCTGTGTCTTGCCCGCGCATCGGCTCAGATCGATTCGGCAACGGCTTGAAAGCGGCGTAGTGACGGCTCAACGCCCATCCCGTCATCGCTCTGTCATCACGGTAATCGCGTTGAGACACCGGACAGCCATCGATCATCCATCAATCATCAGTCCGCTGCCATGGCGATTACCTGCTTATCGTTGCCATCCCGGGCGGACTTGCCGTCCCGGGCGGAGGACTCGGCGTGCAGGGCCCGGTACAGCGCCTCGGCCTTGGCATGGCCAATACCCTTGACCGCCTCGAACTCCTCGATCGAGGCGTCGCGCATCGCCTTGACCGACCCGAAGTGGGCGAGCAGCCGTTTCTGGTAGCTCTCGCCGATGCCGGGAATTTCGTCGAGGGCACTGCGCAAGGCGCCCTTGCGCCGTTGCTGGCGGTGGTAGGTGATGGCGAAACGATGCGATTCGTCGCGCACCCGCTGTAGCAGGTACATGCCTTCGGACTGTCGTTTGAGGATGATCGGATAATCGTCATCCGGCACCCAGACCTCTTCGAGCCGTTTCGCCAGACCGCAGACCGCCACATCATCCACGCCGCAGTCCTCCAAGGCCTTGGCCGCTGCCATGACCTGCGGACGGCCCCCATCGACGACGACCAGATTCGGCTTGTAGGCGAAATGCCTCCGATCGGTGTTCTGCTGGACGAGGTCGTCGTTCTGCGAGGTACCGGCCTGCACTGTCTGCACGGCCTGGTCACGATCCTTGGCTGCTTTGGCCACCCGCTGCTCGGCGTCGATGCTGTCGCCCGAATCGCCGGCGATATTGCCGTGCCGGAAGCGACGGGTGAGCGTCTCATAGAGCGCTGAGAGGTCGTCCACCGCACCAGTGCCATCCTTGCCGCGGATCGCGAAGCGACGGTATTCGGATTTCTTGGCGACGGCGTCCTCGAACACCACCATCGAGGCCACTTGGAACGCGCCACCCACGGTGTTGGAGATGTCGTAGCATTCGATGCGCAGCGGCGCTTCGGTGAGTCCCAGCGCCTTGGCCACGTCGTTCATGGCTTGGGTTCGAGCGCCCATATCCGAGATGCGGCTCATCTTCGCACGGGCCAGCGCCTGATTGGCGTTCTCGTTGGCTCGGTCCATAAGCTGCTTCTTGTCGCCACGGGAGGCCACACGGATGCTCACCGCTCCCCCGCGCAGCCCCGTCAACCAGCGTTCGAGCTCCTCGCGGCGCGTCGGCTCGATGGGCACGATGATCTCCCGAGGCACTGGGGCGATGGGGGCGAGCAAATCGGCGCGACCGGTCATCTCCTGCCGGTTGTTGCGCTCACGGGTAGCCCTGGCCCGGGCCAGGGCGTCGGTAGCGGTGATGGTCTGCGTGGAGCCGATCGCCTCGCGCCGTTCGGAGATGGCCGCTCCTCCGGTCATCATGGCGGACGCGATATCGGATACGGCACCGGCAGCGCCATCAGATGCGGGGTCGAACGCGGAACCCGCCATCGAACCGGATGCGGATGATTCGAGCGTCACGTCTGCGTCGCCCCGCGTCGCCGTCACCGCCGATGGCGACGCGGATCGCGATGTCGATTGCTGCGCCGATTGCGATGTCGATTGTGACATCGGTTGTGACACGACGGCGGCCTCATCGCCGGCAATGGACTGTGATGCAGCCAGCTGGGAGCCGGCGTCGCCAGAAGCGTCCGAATACACCTGGACGATGAGGTCGGCCATGAGGTCGCCGTCGGCGATGTCCTCCACACGCTCGACGCTCCAATTGCGCTCGCCACGAATCGATCCGGCGCGCACATAGAAGGCGTGGACGGAGGCCTCGAGTTCGTCACTGGCGAAACCAAACACGTCGGCGTCCACATCCTGATCGAAGACGACCGCATTCTGCTGTACCACCGTCTCGAGCATCTGAATCTGGTCGCGCAGGCGTGCGGCCTTCTCGAATTCGAGTTCGGCGCTCGCCTCCTTCATCTCACGGGTGAGCTGCGCGATGTAGGGGCGCCCCAGTCGGCCGGTCATCACACCCACCAACTGTTCGGCGAGACGACGATGCTCATCCGTATCGATCCGGTTCACGCACGGCGCGGAGCATTTGCCGATCGAGGCGAGCAGACACGGTCTGCCGGTGAGCTGCGCCTTGTGGAACACGTTGGTGGTGCAAGTGCGCACCGGGAAGGTCTTGAGCAACCGGTCGAGGCTGTGCCGCAGTTCCCATACCTTGGCGTAGGGGCCGAAATACCTGGTGTCCCGGCGTTTGCGGGATCGGGTGACCCAGACGCGGGGAATGCGCTCCCCCGTGCTCACCGCCAGATACGGGTAGGTCTTGTCGTCGCGGAACTGCACGTTGAACCGCGGGTCGAACTCCTTGATCCACGTGTATTCGAGGGTCAAGGATTCCAGCTCCGTGGCCACGACGGTCCATTCGAGGCTGCGGGCCGTGAGCACCATCGTCTGGGTGCGAGGGTGCAGGAGGTACAACGGTTGGAAGTAATTGGTCAGGCGGTTGCGCAGGCTCTTGGCCTTGCCCACGTAGATGACCCGGCCCTCGCCGTCGCGCCATTTGTATACGCCGGGCCGGGCCGGGATGTCCGAGGTCTTCGGCCGGAACAGATCACGGGAGTCCCCCAGCAAAGGGGCTCCGTTCACATTCACCTTCACGTCTGCGGCGCCCGACGTATCACTCTGAGGCCTCTGAGACATCAGCGCCGCGGCGGTCTTCCGCCACTCGTCCGGACTATGCCGCTCGATATCGTTCGTCATAATCCTCCTCAATGCCTTACGAACAACGTACCTATACGAACCATGTACTTATACGAACCATATGCCTATCAGGATTGACACCGACCGAAATGGATAGTTTCGGCGCATCCGATCGCGCCGACCTTGCCGGAAAGGGATATGCATCCTTCCCCGGAGTGACAAGGCATCGTTCGACATATCGGGTGACGTTCGCGTCCCGGATCCCCCAAACCCAATCCGCACGGTCGGGCCACGCACCCCGGCTCCGGCAATCGTCATAGTCGATAATCAGGATTGCCGTTTGCTCAGCATCGGCTTGAGGAACTTGCCCGTCCACGAGTCCTCGCATTCGGCCACCTGCTCCGGGGTGCCTTGCGTGACGACGGTGCCGCCGCCGTCGCCGCCCTCCGGACCCAGATCGATGATCCAGTCAGCCTCCTTGATCACATCAAGGTTGTGCTCGATGACGATGACTGTATTGCCCTTGTCCACCAACGATTGCAGCACCTTGAGCAGCTTGTTCACGTCCTCGAAGTGCAAGCCGGTGGTCGGCTCGTCGAGGATGTACACGGTCTTGCCGTCGGATCTGCGCTGCAGTTCGGTGGCGAGCTTGACGCGTTGCGACTCGCCGCCGGAGAGCGTCGGCGCGGGCTGTCCGAGGCGGATGTAGCCGAGTCCGACGTCCACCAGGGTTTTGAGGTACCGGGAGATGCCGGTGTACGCCTTGAAGAAGTCGGCCGCCTCCTCGATGGGCATATCGAGGATATCGGAGACGGTCTTGCCGTTGTACTTCACCTCGAGCGTCTCGCGGTTGTAGCGCTTGCCGTGGCAGGTCTCGCATTCCACGTAGACGTCGGGTAGGAAGTTCATCTCGATCTTCAGCGTGCCGTCGCCGTGGCATGCCTCGCAGCGGCCTCCCTTGACGTTGAAGCTGAACCGGCCGGGCCCGTAGCCACGCACCTGTGCCTCGGGGGTCTTGGCGAACAGCGTGCGGATCTTGTCCCACACGCCGGTGTAGGTGGCGGGGTTGGAGCGTGGCGTGCGGCCAATCGGGTTCTGGTCCACATGGATGACCTTGCGCACCTGGTCCACGCCTTCGACGCGCGTGTGCTTGCCCGGCACGATGCGTGCGCCGTTGAGTTTGTCGGCAAGCACCGGATACAGAATCGTGTTGACCAGCGAAGATTTGCCGGAGCCGGAGACCCCGGTGACCACGGTGAACACACCGAGCGGGAAGCTCACGTCGATGTTCTTGAGGTTGTTCTCGCGTGCACCGACCACTTTGAGCACCTTGGTCCGATGGACCTTGCGCCGGCGCTCGGGGACGGTGATCTCGCGTCGATGGGCGATGTAGTCGCCAGTGATTGAACGCTTCGCCTCGATGAGATGCTTGGCCGGACCGGAATAGATGACCTCGCCTCCATGCTCGCCGGCGCCCGGACCGATGTCCACCACCCAGTCGGCCTGACGTATCGTATCCTCGTCGTGCTCGACCACGATGAGCGTGTTGCCGAGGTCACGCAAGTGGTGCAGCGTTTCGATGAGTCGTTCGTTGTCCCGCTGGTGCAGGCCGATGGACGGCTCGTCGAGCACATACATGACACCCACCAGTCCCGAGCCGATCTGCGTGGCGAGACGGATGCGCTGCGCCTCACCGCCGGACAGCGTGGCGGCCGCGCGGGAAAGCGTGAGGTAGTCGAGGCCGACGTCGTTGAGGAAGCCGAGACGCGCCTTAATCTCCTTGAGCACCTCGCCGGCAATCATCGCGGCGGAGCCTTCAAGCTTCAGTCCGTTCACCCATTCGAGTTCACGGACCACAGGCATGTCGCATACGTCGAAGATGGACTTGCCCTCCACGGTGACGGCCAGCACCTCGGGCTTGAGTCTGCGGCCCTGACACACCTGACAGGGCACCTCGCGCATGTAGGACTCGTAGTATTCGCGCATGGACTGGGAGTCGGTCTCGTCATGCCGGCGCATGAGGGTGCGCACCACGCCCTCAAAGCCCGTGGAGTATTCACGCAGACGGCCCCATCGGTTGCGGTAGGAGACGTCCACCTTGAAGTCGTGGCCGTACAGGATGTCGTGGCGCACGTCCTCCGGCAGATCCTTCCATGGGGTGCGCATCGAGAAGCCCATCTCCCGTGCCAGACCCTCCAGAATATGGCCGTAGTACTGGGAGGTCATCTTGGTGCCACTCCACGGCTCGATGACGCCTTCGGCCAAGGACTTGTCCGGATCGGAGATGACGAGGTCCGGGTCGATCTCCAGTTTGAAGCCGAGGCCGGTGCAGGCCGGACACGCACCGTAGGGCGCGTTGAAGGAGAAGGTACGCGGTTCGACCTCGTCGAGTTCCAGCGTGTGCCCGTTCGGGCAGCTGCGATGTTCGGAGAACGGCCGACGACGAGCCGGGCTGCCTTCCTCCTCATCCACGAAATCGATGACAATGCTACCGTTGGCGAGTTTCAGGGCCGTCTCCACCGAATCGGTGAGCCTTTGACGAATGCCTTCCTTGATCACCAGACGGTCCACCACCACCTCGATGGTGTGCTTCTTCTGCTTGGTGAGCTTGATATCCTCGGAAAGCTGTTTCATCTCACCGTCGATGAGCGCGCGGGCGTAGCCGTCGGAGCGCAGCAGCTCGAGCATGTCCACGAATTCGCCCTTGCGGCCGCGGACCACCGGCGCGAGAATCTGGAAGCGGGTGCGCTCGGGATAGTCGAGCAGCGTATCCACGATCTGCTGCGGAGTTTGAGAGGCCACGGGCTCGCCGCATTCCGGGCAGTGCGGCACGCCGGTGCGCGCGAACAGGAGTCGCAGGTAATCGTAAATCTCGGTGATGGTGCCCACAGTGGATCGCGGGTTGCGGTTCGTGGTCTTCTGGTCGATGGAGACCGCGGGGCTCAGACCCTCGATGAAATCGACATCGGGCTTGTCCATCTGCCCCAGGAACTGTCGGGCATACGCGGACAGCGATTCGACATACCGGCGCTGGCCTTCGGCGAACAGCGTATCGAACGCAAGCGAGGATTTGCCCGATCCGGACAGACCGGTGAACACAACCATGCGATTGCGCGGAATCGCCAAATCCACGTTCTTAAGGTTATGCTCGCGCGCGCCCTGAATCGTGATCTTCAGATCGTTGGGAATATGCGAAATATCAGCGACCAGCGCGCCGTCATGCTCGACGAGCGGCGCCTTCCTGATCTCCCTGGCCAGAAACGAGTCGCTGGTCATCACCTTTTCGACGATGACCTCGCCATTCCTCCCCTTGTTTCCAGTCGCGCGCTTCGCGCCAGCCTGCGTTGCCGCCACAGTCTCCCGCCTTTCTAACCGCCCGCACATGCGGCCCACATCACCGCATTCGACGTATCCACGCCAACGGTTCCACCGCCGATTCCGTCACCGCAGGTGCATGTCACCGCCCCTCAGCAGTCGCATACACCGAACCTGCCCCAAGGATACCCGAACTCGCGACAAAAATCGAACACATGTTCGACCGGCGTGTTGGCGGGCGCCACGGCTTCTCGATTGCGTTCCGCCTGATTGCCGAACAGTAACGAGACCATACCCCTCCACCTAGCTGCGGAAAGCGGCACGACCGGTTCCATTGCATCCTTTCGTGCTGTTGCCCGGATTCGAGCCCACAATCCTGCCCAGATACTTGTGGCTGGAGGAACGCGGCTCCAACGTGACCATATAACCCATCGACTCAAGCTGGCTCTGTGCCTTGTCCTGGCCCATGCCGGCAATTTCCACCGGGATATCATCGTCCTCGACGCCCGCACCCAAATCGATGCCCGCATCAGGGTCAGTCAAAGGTCATTGCAAATGTGCATCACAGGGATATGGTCGGCCATCAAAAGCATGATTAGCGCTATGTATGACGAGCCGTCCGTCTAACAGAGCCAGGAGGGCCTTGCTACAAGAAATCGGTGCCTGAGAAGAGTCCCCAAAAAGCGGACCATGATGATGCCGCAGCCAGCCGCGCCGTACGAGGTATACACATGTGAGGGTTGCTGGCCCGTGAGGCATGGCATCGGGCCAAGGCTCTGTCACATCCCCGCATTCCCGTCGTCTCACCGGTCAAGCTACCATGTCCATACAGTAACGCGCCCGGCAACATGCGCGACGTACAACACGGTCCAGTGAAACGATGGACCGAACGGCCGTGACAACACATCGGCAGCAGCCTGCGTATGACACGAGGAGGTCATATGAACGCCACGGAACTTGCCGCCGTGCTCAAACGCGGCGAAAGCATCTCCGTCGAATTCAAACGTTGCGGCGTTCAGCCCGAAGCCGACACGTTCGAGACAGTCTGCTCGTTCAACAACCGGTTCGGCGGCTCCATATTCCTTGGCGTGCTCGACGACGGCACCGTCGAGGGCATCGACCGCACCCAGGCCACAGCCATCGAACGTAATCTGGCCAACGTGGTCGGCAACCCGAAGCTGTTCAGCACCGCCCCGGCCATCGAGACCGAACGCATCGAATTCGACGACAAACTGGTGATACGCGTGTGGGTGCCGGCCGGGCCCGCCGTCGTCGGCTTCAAACATGTGATCTACGACCGGGTCGCGGACGTGGATCGCCGCATCACCAGCGAAACGCAGATCGCGCAGATGCACATCCGCAAGCAGAACCATTTCAGCGAACAGCACGTATACAGATACCTCAAGCTGTCCGACTTCCGACTGGACCTGCTGCCGCGCGTGCGCAAAATGGCGGCGGCGAAGACCCCCGGTCATCCATGGGCCGAAATGGACGACATGGAGCTGATGCGCAGCGCCGACCTGTATGGCATGAACTACGACACCGGGGAGGAGGGATTCAACCTCGCCGCGGTGATGCTCCTCGGCAGGGACGAGGTCATCTCCCGCATCGCGCCCGCATACAGGACCGATGCGATTGTGCGCCGCGAGAACCTGGATCGGTACGACGACCGGCTGATCGTCACCACGAACCTGATCGAGGCTCAGGAACTCGTCTCCGATTTCGCAAAACGGTACCTTCCCGACCGGTTCATGCTCGAAGGGGACCGATCCGTCAGTCCCAGGGACATCATCATCCGCGAACTGGTCTCGAACCTGATGATCCACCGGGAGTTCGTCAGCCCGTACCCGGCCAAGTTCCTGATCCTCAACGACGGCATACACACGGAAAACGCCTCCAAGGCGATCTTCCAGGGACAACTTGCCATCACGAGCTTCAAACCCGTGTCGAAGAACCCGTTCATCGCGAAGTTCTTCCGCAACATCGGTCTGGCCGACGAGCTCGGCAGCGGCATGCGCAACCTGTACAAATACTCGAAACCATACTCCGGCAAGAATCCCGTGCTCGACGACGGTGACATCTTCGAGGCATTCGCGCCGGTCCGCTGGGTAGGAGAAACCACAACCGGCAGTGATACATCCGCTTACGATGACCCAATAAATGACCCAATAAATGACCCAATAAATGACCCAATAAATGACCCGGGGCATGAAGATGAAACCGTAAACGACCCATCATCCGAAAATGCAAAACGTGTCACCGTCAGAGAACGAGAGCTACTGGAATTGATTCGCGAAGACGAATCAATTACCTACAGGAGAGCTGCGCAAGCACTCACGGTATCCGAATCCACCGTAAAACGGACTCTACAGGCATTGCAAACAGCCGGTCTGATTGCGCGTAAGGGCTCGAAGAAGAACGGCACATGGCATATTCTCACCTGACCTTGTTCCTTCTACGGCTCTATGTAGAACCATCGCGTTGGACCAAAACACAAACCATCATCGCAACCGGAACCCGCATCGCGGCCATGCAAACATCCTGCGGCACATCTACATCGGCCAAACCTCATGACGACGCACGCAGATATGCATGTCGCCCACAATGAGCCATCGTCCACACACCGATTATCACTGCCCGGCGCGTCAACTGTCGAACCGTCTCCTGACCAGGAGGATGGCGATGTCTTCCGTCAGCAGTCCGGCACGGCCACAATCGCTGCCACGATGTTCGCGATTCTGCCCCACGACCGGCGCGGAACACGTCGCCATCCTGACCTCTCATGCACTCCATCATCCCATACAACTCGCCACACCGACCGGCGGACCTGGATCAAATCCGATGGACGACAATCAGTCCATAATCCGGCCAGAGTGTGGCATATCGTGGAGTTGAGGATACCGCCGCCATAGCGCGTTCCTGCGAGCGCGAAGGAAACGGACGGCGGACCAGCGGAAGGGAAAGCCGATGAACATTCACGGCACAAACGATGGCATCAGCACAGCATCGGAATCAGGTCCGGAGGCGAGTGCCCGCACGTACACGCTTCCGCAACCCATACGGCTGCAGGGCTCACATCAGGTCGCCGTATCGGCGTTGTGGCGCAGACGCGGTGGCAACGTCTTCACGATGGTCATGGGAGCGCTGGGACTGCTCATACTGCTCAGCTTCATCATCACCGGCATCGGTGGCATACAGTACCGGTTCGGACAGATGCTGGTCACGAATCATGGCGACGACCCGCATCTCGTAGTCACCTTCACCGACGTCATCGTCATCCTGATGTGCGTCGTGGGCATCGTCATCCCCTCGGCAATCATCATCTTCTTCGCATGGGGCTTTATCGCGGACATCCCGAGCAGCCGGACCCGGCACAGGTTCGTCCGTGACCCGCATACCCTTGGCGTGCACACCGACGGATTCGCGCCTGGCATCGTCATTGTCCGACAGCCCGATTGCGACGACGGGGACGACGATTCGGACGACTTCCCGATTCCGCGTATTCTGTTCTGTGCCGGAACCCCTATCGAATTCCGTATGCTCGCCTACGTGCCCGAATCAATGTGGGTCGAGGCGGGCGGCGGTCAGGACCCGTGCCCCTCCTGGCGGCACCGCCATCATATGGCGTGGCTCACCCTGCGCATCGAAGGCAGCGCCATCGCCATCACCGCACTCAATCCGATTCCGATGCGACCCGTGCGCCAGGCCTTCGACACCGGCAAGCCCAATCGCACGATCTTCGACTACGACAAGACGCCCGGCATCGAACGCTACGATTCCGACTACATCATCCTCGATGCCACGGGGGTCGGCAATGCGAAGACTGACGCTGCGTAGCTCGCCACCACACAGCCCAAGAACGCGCAGCTCAATACCACGAAACCCGAAGACGCACAGACACGGTAGCCGAAAGCAGCTGCCGAGCCATGCACTGGACTGATAACGCCGCTGAGGCCATACGGGATGCCGTTACCAAGCCAGACCGTGGCCCGATAACTACGTTGAGCCCGTCACCGTCGCCGCCGGGCCAAGGCTTGGCCGAATGACTCCGTCTATCGCCCCTTCAGCGCATTCATCAGGCCATGCACTGGCCTGACAGCTACGCTGAGCCTGTCAACGGCGACACCAAGCCAATGCTTGGCCTATCAGCAACGCCAATCGTCCGCCCAGCGTCGGTGTCAGGCCAAGCACTGGCCGAGAAGCGACGGTGACAGCAGCCATCACCGGTTGGCGCTCGGTCAGTAGATGCTCGGTCAGTAAGTGCTCGGTCCGCGAATGACCAAGCACCAACCAAGTACCAAGCAGATCAAGCGCGCGTCTCACCCACATAGGTCGCATCCGTATAGGTCTCATCCGTATGGGTCGCATCCGAGTGCGCCTCATCCTCATGTACATCATTCGAACGAGCATCATCCGCAAACGCCTCGTCGAGCAGGGCGTCGATCTCAGGGAACCGATCCGGCTTGGGATGCCATACTGGCCGTCCCGCGGCGACGACCAGTGCGGGATGGGCCAAGGCGCGCAGATCATCGAGCGGATTGGCATCAAGCACCAGCAGGTCGGCGGTTTTTCCGGGCTCCAATGCGCCGGTCACCGAATCGACACCCAGGATCGTCGCGTTCGTCTGCGTGACGGCGTGGATGGCTTCGGCCGGCGTGAACCCGGCGAATCGCACCAGCAACGCCAGCTCGCGCCATGTGGCGTACTGCGGCACGAACGTCATGCCCGTGTCGGTGCCGACGCCGACCACAAGTCCGGCCTCGTGCGCCTGCCGCGCGCCCGCGACCATGCCCTCCACCACGATCTTGGAGTTCTCCAATTGGATGTCCGTGATGCCGGTCACATCCTGACCGATCATCGTCAGCGGAAGCCCCGCGGATAGCGTGGGCACCAACGCCGAGTAGCCACGCAAGGCGTTGGGATTGTGACGGAACAATGCGATGAGCTCGTCGTCGAGCGCACTGCCGTGTTCGATGGTGTCCACACCGGCGGCGAGCGCGCGCCTCACACCTTCCGGACTCTGCGCGTGCGCGGCGACGATGATGCCATGCCCGTGGGCTTCGTCGCAGATGGCCCGCATCTGATCGATGCTCATCTGCGGGCTGCCCGCCTCTCCTATCTTCTGCGCATCGGTCACGCCGCCGGTGGCCGCGATCTTCAGCACGTTCACGCCTGATGCGATGTTCTTTGCGGCGGTCTCGCGCGCCTCCTCGGGCGTGGAGCTGGTCAGGGCGATGAGCGGGGCGCCGTGTCCTTCCGGAATCGCCAGCAGCGGCCCGGATGCGAGGATGCGCGGCCCCGGCGTCTCCCCCGCATTGATGCGGTCGCGCAGGGCCACCACCTCGTAACCTACGTCGCCGAGTGCGCGAATCGTCGTGACGCCGGATTTGAGCAGTTCCATGGCGTTGCGCTTCACTAGGGCGTTGAGGTACGGTCTGCCCAGCGGCGAGTGGACGAGCGAGGAGACCATGCGCTGGCCCTGCGGTGTAGCGAGTTTCGGGTTGAGCGGCTTGCCCTGCGCGAACAGGTGGGTATGCAGGTTGATGAGGCCCGGCATCACCGTTCGCCCGGTGCCGTCGAGGTAGTGGTATTCCTCGGGGATGCTTGTTTCGATGCTCGGTGCGATCTGCTCGATGCGGCCGTTCGCCCCCACCAGGATGGTCATGTTGCGTCGCACGGTACCCGCCTTGTCGCCGGTGACGATGGTCACATGGGCCAGCGCGAACGGTTCGATGATTGCATTGTGGGAAAACGCGCGGGAAAACTTATCGAATGACTTCTGCAGGAACCTCATGACCAGTACTCCTTCGCTACGGGATCGATATTGTCCGCTCCCTCCCACTCTATCCGCCCGTCCCCGCATTCCGGCGGATGACGAGGCCGGCCGCATTACGCACCGCATCATATGACCGGAGCCGATGGAGCAGCGGCCGTGCACCGACGCGGCACATGTCCGTCGGTGGAAGGCGGCCAATCGTCGAACAGCCGAGCCGTTTAATGATTACGGTCATTACATAGTAGGAACCGGATACGGTAACGCCGCACTACGATGGAGGGCATGACCAATATCGAATCCATGAGTATGACCGATGCCGACGGCGCAACCGTTGCGACCGCCACGACCGCTGCCGCAGCGCCTGCCGCGCGACTTGAGCCGGGCCAGACCGCTCCTGATTTCACGCTGACCGCCGTCGAGCCCGACGGCACGGAAGCCACTGTGACGCTTTCCGATCTGACGGCGGCTGGCCGCAAGGTGATCCTGTACTTCTACCCCGCCGCGATGACGCCTGGCTGTACGACCGAAGCCTGCGATTTCCGCGACAACATGGCCCGACTGGGCTCCCTTGGCTACACCGTGCTGGGGGTGTCCAAGGACCCGGTGGCCAAACTGCAGCGGTTCCGCGAACGCGACCACCTGTCGTTCCCATTGCTGTCCGACCCGGATCTCGCGGTGCACAAGCGCTACGCGGCATACGGCGAGAAGAAGCTGTACGGCAAGACGCATGTGGGCGTGCTGCGCTCCACGTTCGCCATCGCCGCGGACGGCCGCATCGAGCTGGCCCGGTACAATGTGCGCGCCAAGGGGCATGTCGAGTCGTTGCTCAGGCGTCTCGGCTGACGGTCTGGCCTCGGCGGCTAGTATGCCGCGCCAAAAAATCGTTGTTGAATTCACCACCCCTCAGACTTGCTTCGCGGGCCAACTCGTCCTGCAATCAAGGACGCGCTCCGCGCGTGTTCCGCTGGCTCGCCTGTCGGCTCGCACGTCGCCTACAAACAGCTCCGCTGTTTGCTTCACGGCAACGTCCTAACAAGGGGAGCCAAAAACATAATCAACGAACTTGCGGCGTAGACCGCTAGTCCTTGGATGAGGGATGCAGGAGATCGCGCGTCTGCCGCCACCAGAGGGCCAGTCGCACACGGCGGGCGGAGCCGAACCGTCGTCCGGGCAGTCCCGGTTCGGGGATGCGAAGCCGCCGCACACATCGGACGATGGCTATGGCGAGCATAGCGAGGCACAGTTCCGTCAGCAGCATCAGCATGGCTCCGAGCACGCCGTCCGGCCACGGCATGACCGCCCACGCGCCACCGCCCAGCCACATCGCCACCCGCTCCATCACCAACGTGCCGAGGGAGGCGACCCATGCAAGCGCCCCGGCCAGCCACGGCAGGCACCATGCGCAGGCCAGAGCCATGAGCCCGGTGATCGTCGCGAATCCCACGAACGGCGAGACCAGCAGGTTCGCCGGCACGGAGAGCAACGGCAGCTCAGGTTCCATCAGTATCTGAATCGGCAATGTGAACAGTTGTGCACCCACGGTCATCGCAACCATTTGCGCCATGGCTTCCGGCAATACATGACCCAAAACCTCGCCCAGCGGACCGGCGAACAGCACGATGCCGAGCACGGCGGCCGAGGACAGGGCGAATCCGTAGCTTCGTGACATGTCCGGGTCGAGGGTGAGCGCGCCGATCACCGTCCAACACAGGGCGCTCAACGGTTGCGTCCGTCGGCCGATGGCGTGCGCCGCGGCTCCCATCAGCCCCATGACGAGAGCACGGGTGACCGAATCACCGGGGAACACGACCAGCGCCAACACCACGTATGCGAACGCTATCAGTCCGGCGCTGATGTACCGGTGGATCAGCCATCGTTTGCACAGTCTGCGGACCATGTCTGCCAGCAGTACGAAATGACCGCCGGAAACGGCCATGAGATGCATGATGCCGGAATGGCGGAACCGGTCCTCAAGCGTGTTGGCGTAGGTGTCGTTGAGAGGCGCCGGATTGCCGGACCGCGATGAATCGTCGTGCGTGGCACCGTTTTGTGCGGAATTATCCCGTACGAAATCGTCCTGTACGGCATCGTCAGGCGAACCCACATCGTCGTCCGACGCCATGGTCACGAGGTCCACGTAATCCTGTCCGAGCACGCCCATGGTCAGTCCCGGCACCAATATGCGCCCCTGATCGGAGAGCCGTTCGGTGACCTGGAAGAACGCCTGCTGCATGTGCTCCACCACCGCACGATGCAACGGCGGGCCGCTCACCTCCACGACCGCATCGCCGCCTTCCACCAGCAGCCATAACGGCATGCCGCCATATTCCGCCACCTCAAGCGTCCCACCGAGACGGTATGACGCTCCCCTATGCAATGCCGCGCAATGCCGCCGTCCGGCGTACAAACGGGCGTTCGCAGCGGAACGACGCATGCCGCTTGCAGAATCATCCGCCGCGATGACGCCGTGAAGACGCACGTCCACCTGACAGTCGTATGCGCGTTGGTCGGAGGCAACCACCGGGGCGACGACCATGCCCCACACCCTCGTATACGTCCCCCGCTCCCTGGCCCATGCCGATGCCGGATCATGCCATGCCACGGTGTCGGAAGCGATTGCCGTGATGCCGCCGGCGCACGCCACGGCGAGGCATACCGCCACGGTGCCGGTCCAGCGGATATTGCGCCGGAACCCGAACCATATCAGCGTCAGTGCAATCGACAGCACCGCCACCGCCGGCACGACGACACCGATGCATGTCGGCAGATGCGCGAACGATTCCTCGACCGCGTCGCTCACCGGCGATGCCCCGACCTGAGCTGCGCCACTGACGACACTACCGACAACATCGTCGGCAACACCGCCGGCATCGGAGCCACCGGACAGCCCCGAACCTCCGGCAAAGGCGACGTCTCCCTCCGATTGTCCGACGGCCATCCATCGTTCAAAGGCAAGGTGAGCGGCAAGGCTGGAGGCCCACATGGTCAGAGCAGCCGGCAGGAGACGCCAATCACGGCTGCCTTGTTCGCGCAGCATCCAATCCATGCCGACAAGGGCATGCAATAGTCGTCGGGGCGAAGCGTTCACCGCATTGCATCCTTTGCGGTTTCCACCTGTTCCGCCGCGTCTCGCCCTAGTGGCGTTACCATTACCGTTACCGTCGTCGTCAGTCATGACGCCGTGCATCATGACACTGCTCATCGCACCGTCATTCATCGCATCGTCATTCATCGCACCGTCACCTGCCCGCGGATCTTCTCCAGCGTTTTGGACCCAATACCTTTGACATCCAGCAACTGGTCCACGCTGGTGAACCGTCCGATGGACCGGCGATGGGCGAGAATGCGGTCGGCGGTCACCGGACCGATGCCGTTGATGGTCTGCAACTGTTCGGCAGTGGCCGTGTTGAGATCGATACGGCCGTCATCGACCGAATCCGTTGTCCCAGCGCCAGCGTTTGCATCTGCATTCGTTGGCATCCCCTCTTCTCCGGATGTGCCGGACGTCGCACCGCCGCCGACCGATTCGCCCGCTGCTCCCGCATCGGATTCGCCGTTCGCCGCATCACCGGCGTCGTTAGCATCCGCGGAACCGGCGCCAGCCGCATCCGCATCTGATGATCGTTCCGTCCCGTCGCCGGATGCCCCCTCGCGCACATCATCCTGTGTCCGACCGGACGTCGCATCGCCGTTCCCCGCCATCTCGGCGCTGATGTCCGCAACTCCTCCCGCACCTGACAACGCAGCAAGGTTCATCGACTGCTGCACCAGCATCGTCAAACTGACGCCGAGTGCGGCGATCAGGAGCAGAATCACGACAAGCGCATGATTGACGGTGAACACCACACGCGGTTTGTCCCGCATTCGCCGCGCGGTCTCTCCTGCCGCATCGGACTGGCGGACTCCAATCAGCGCAGCAAGCGATTGCCGACCGGCGCCACCTCCATCCTGCGCCATCGACCCCGGTTCCGGCCCATCACCGGCATCCACACGCCGAATCGTCGCAGACACAGGCGTGCGAGAAGATGCCGGCCGATGCGGTGCCACCGGCCGTCCGACAGCAACCGGTGGAGAGACATGCCTCGGCTGTTTGGATTGTGACGCTGCCCCCGGCGACTGCACACCGCGAATGCGCGTGTGCCCGGGAGGCGGTGGCGGTGCACCTGGATTGGTTGTCCGCCATGCGAGGGAATCACCTTTCCGCGATACAGGTACATGGGTGATCGGCGTTCGTCGGTCCCAGTCGGATTCTTGGACGCGAACCCGTCTGCCGGCGTCCACAGCGGAGTCGGCGAGTTCGCGCAGACGCCGACCCGCTCGGACGGAGTCTTTGGATTGCTTGGCGTGAGTATGCAATAGGCCCATGAATCCACGCTGAAGGATTCATGGGCCTATTGTCCAGCCGGAATGGGGTATGTGGTTCCAGCTTATGCAGTTATCCACAATTGAAACGGACCGGACCGTTTCGATCTGGATCGTTGCGAATCACCGACGACCACGGCAGTTCACCTCCGGCGGGGGAAGTCTCTCCCCCAGCCAGCTTCGACGACAGCCCGTCGTCAGAGGGGCCGCGCAGAAAGGCTTCCCGCTGGAGCCGTTCAGGACGGGCGTCCAAAGCCGGTGACTTGCCGCAACCCCTTTCCGTCGAGCGGCAATCACTCGGCGGGCACGATGGAGACGATCTTCGGAGCCTTGACGATCACCTTGCGCGGCGCCTTGCCGCCGAGACGGGAGGCGACGGCCTCGAGGGCCTGCTTCTCCAGATCGGCAGGATCGATGTCCACCGGCACTTCGAGCTTGGCGCGCACCTTGCCCTTGATCTGCACCACGGCGGTCACGGTGTCGTGGCCCACGTAGCGCTCGTCGGCCACCGGCCACGGCGCGGCGGACAGCGACTCGTCATGGCCGAGACGGGACCACATCTCCTCGCAGATGTGCGGCGCGATCGGCGCGAGCATGAGGATCAGCGGCTCCACGGCGGCGCGCGGCACGGACTCGAGGCTGGTCAGGTGGTTGTTGAGCACGATGAGCTTGGCGATGGCGGTGTTCGGACGCATGCCCTCCATCTCCTCGGTCACCTCGGCGATGGTGTTGTTGAGCAGCTTCAGGGTCTTCTCGTCCGGAGCATCCTCGGACACATGCGCCTCACCGGTGGTCTCGTCCACCACGTTGCGCCACAGGCGCTGGAGGAAGCGCATGCCGCCGACCACGTTGCGCGTGTTCCACGGACGGGATTCGTCCAGCGGGCCCATGCTCATCTCGTACAGGCGGAAGGTGTCCGCGCCGTAGTTCTCGTACATGTAGTCCGGGGTGATGATGTTCTTGAGGCTCTTGCCCATCTTGCCGAACTCGCGGTTGGCGTGCTCGCCGTGCCAGGTGAAGGTTGGCTCGCCGTTGGCGTCGGCCGGGCCCTCCACGACCTCGTCGGCCGGCACGTACTGGCCGCGGTCGTCGGTGTAGGCGTACGCCTGGATCATGCCCTGGTTGAACAGCTTGTGGAACGGTTCGGCGGAGTCCACGTAGCCGAGGTCGAAGAGGACCTTGTGCCAGAAGCGGGAGTAGAGCAGGTGCAGCACGGCGTGCTCGACGCCGCCGATGTACAGGTCCACACCACCCTCGTCACCGGAGTACTTGTTGTGGTTCGGACCCATCCAGTAGTCGAACTCGTCCTTCTCCACCATGTGGGCGGTGTCGGTCGGGTCGATGTAGCGCATGTAGTACCAGCAGGAGCCGGCCCAGTTCGGCATCGTGTTGGTGTCGCGGTAGTAGGTCTTCACACCGTCGCCCAGATCGAGCTGGACCTTGACCCAATCCTCGTTGCGCGAAAGCGGCGCCTCCGGGTTGGATTCGGCGTCCATCGGGTCGAAGGTGCGCGGCTGGTAGTCCGGCACGTCCGGCAGGTTGATGGGCAGGGCGGAGTCGGGCAGCAGGTGCGGGGTGCCGTCCTCGCCGTAGACGATCGGGAAGGGCTCGCCCCAGTAGCGCTGGCGGGAGAACAGCCAGTCACGCAGACGGTAGGACACCGTGCCCTTACCCACGCCCGCGGACTCGAGCCATTCGTTGACCTTGGCGATGGCGTCGTCCACGCGGAGACCATTGAGGGACAGCGCGTCGCCCTTGGCCTTGGTGGCCTCGACGGCGGAGTTGATCACAATGCCGTCGTGAGAGACGAACGGCGCCTTGCCCTCGTAGTTCTCCAGGGAATCGCCGGATTCGGGCAGCGGCTGGACGGTGTAGATGACCGGCAGACCGAACTTGGTCGCGAAATCGTAGTCGCGCTGGTCGCCGCCCGGCACGGCCATGATGGCGCCGGTACCGTAATCCATAAGCACGTAGTCGGCGGTGAACAGCGGAAGCTTCGCGCCGGTGATCGGGTTCGTGGCGTACAGGCCGGTGAACAGACCGGTCTTCTCGCCGGCCTCGTCCACGCGGTCCTTGGCGGTCTTGGATTCGGCGGCGAGACGGTAGGCCTTCACGCCCTCGACCGGCGTGGCGTAGCCGCCCTTCCAAGCCTCCGGGGTTTCGGCCGGCCACTCGGCGGGCACGTCCTCGAGCAGGTGGTGCTCCGGGGAGACCACGGCGAACGTGGTGCCGAAGAGCGTGTCGGGACGGGTGGTGTAGATCTCCATGTCCTTGTCGCCGGCCGGCGTGGCCACGGTGAAGTGCACGGAGGCGCCGTGGGATTCGCCGATCCAGTTGCGCTGCATGAGCTTGACCTTCTCGGGCCAGTCGATGCCGTCCAGATCCTCGATGAGGCGGTGGCCGTACTTGGTGATGCGCATGGACCACTGGCGCAGCTCTCGCTGGAACACCGGGAAGTTGCCGCGCTCGGACTTGCCTTCGGCGGTGACCTCCTCGTTGGCCAGCACGGTTCCGAGGCCCGGGCACCAGTTGACCGGGGACTTGGAGATGTAGGCGATGCGGAAGTCGTTGAGGATGTCCTGCTGCTCGGCGTCGGTCAGGTCGGCCCATGCCTTGCCGTCCGTCTCGTGACCGGGGATGTCCTTCTCGCCGGATTCGAACTTGGCGACGAGCTCGCTGATCGGGCGGGCGGAGCCCTTGGTGCCGGACGGGTTGGTGGCGTCCTCGTCGTACCAGGAATCGTAGATGCGCGAGAAGATCCACTGGGTCCAGCGCACGTAGCCGGGGTCGATGGTGGCGAAGGTACGGCGGTTGTCGAAGCTCAGGCCCATACGGTGCAGCTGGCGGGACATGTTGGCGATGTTCTGCTCGGTGGTGATGCGCGGGTGCTGGCCGGTCTGCACGGCGTACTGCTCGGCGGGCAGGCCGAAGGCATCGTAGCCCATCGCGTGCAGCACGTTCTCACCCTTCATGCGGTGGTAGCGGCTCACCACATCGGAGGCCAGATAGCCCAGCGGATGGCCCACATGCAGGCCCTTGCCAGACGGGTAGGGGAACATGTCCATGGCGAAATATGCAGGGCGCCCCTCGGCGTTGCGGCCACTGCCGTCCGTGAGATCGCCGTTGACGTTGGCGGCCCAGAAGGTGCCGTGCTCGTCCCAGTACTTCTGCCACTTGTTCTCGATGTCCTGCGCCAGACGGGCGTTGTAGCGGAAGTCGGGCTCTTCGGTTTGCGTGCTCTTCTCGTTGTCACTCATAAATCAGCAAGGTAGCCGCGCAACTGGACACGCCGCACACCTCAGTCGGCACTGGATTCAGCATCCGAGACGATGGCCTTGGGATCGCCGACGAGCGTGGTCTCAAGCCCGGTCCGACGCCTGAGCTCGGTTCGCGCGGCCGCCAGCGTGCCGTCCTCGACCATGTCCTGCAACGCCTCCGCGATCTTCTGCGCGAGCTGAGGATTGCCCTTGCCCACGGCGATGCCGTAACGCACGGTGCCCTCGCCGGCGATCATGGCCATGTACTGCGGGCCGTTCGCCGCACGCAGTCCGGAGAGTATCGCCAAATCGGAGGCGATGGCGTCCGCGGCGCCCACCTGCAGCGCGGTGACGCACTGGGCGTAGCTGTCGCGTTCCTGCAATGTCGTCTCCGGGTGTTCCCGCTGGACGGCGAGCGCGGTCTCGTCGCCGGTGACGGCGCACACGACGCCGCCGGCGAAGTCGTCGGGCTTGGGTTCGGCTTTGGCGTCGGCCGCGTCGCCGTCGTCCGTCGCTCCCCGGTTGCGGCCTTCGGCGCCATCGCCGGCCCCGCCCTCGTAATCGTCGGCGCGGACGAGCAATCCCATGCCGGTCTCCAAATACGGGCCGGCGAATTCGACGGCCGCGCTCGACGCTGCGGTGATTGGCCATGAGGCGACTACCATGTCCACCGACCCGTCGTCCAGCATGGATTGGCGGGTTCCGGGACGGACCTGTTTGAACACGATCTGCTTGTTCGCGTATCCGAGTTCGGTGGCCACGTATTTGGCCACGTCCACGTCGAAGCCTTCGTATGCGCCGTCATGCCATACGCCGAGGGCCGGCTCGTCGGCGGACACGCCGATGGCGATGGTCGGCCCTTCCGGCGCCCCGGTCACGGTGGTCACGCGCACCTGGCCGCAGCCGGCGAGTGTGAGCCCCGCGACGAGCGCGGCGGCCGTCACGGTGACGAAACGTCTGCGCACACGGTCGGCAATCACTCTTCGTCACGGACCTTACTTGAACATGCGGGAGCGCGTGAGGAACCAGGTGACCACGCCGGAAAGCACCACGGAGATCACGATGATGAGCGTGAATCCCCAGGTCTTGTCGGTGAACGGCATGCCCAGCTGGCCGGGCACGAAGTTCATGCCGTACATCGAGAAGATCAGCGTCGGGATGGACAGCGTGATGGAGATGATGGTGAAGATGCGCATCACGTTGTTCAGGTTGTTGGACACGATCGAGGCGAAGGCGTCGGTCATGTTCGCGAGAACGCCGCTGTAGATGTTGGCCATCTCGATGGCCTGCTTGTTCTCGGTGATGACGTCGTCGAGCAGGTCCTCGTCGTCCGGGTACTGTTTGATGCGCTGCAGCGTGGTGAGCTTCTCCATCACAATCTCGTTCGATTTGAGGGAGGTGGTGAAGTACACCAAGGTCTTGGACAGCTCCATGAGCATCACGATCTCGCGGTTCTGCATGGAGTGGCGCAGTTTCAGTTCCAGCTTGTCGCTTTCGCGGTCGATGATGCGCAGGTATCGCAGGTACATCGTGGCGTTGCGGTAGAGGATCTGGAGGATGAAGCGCGAGCGCATGTAGGTGTTGAAGCCGCGGATTGTGCCTTCCATGAACGGGTGGAGCACCGGGGTGTCCTGCATGCACACGGTGATGATGAGGTTTTCGGTGACGATGATCGACAGAGGGATGGTTTCGTACCAGTCGCGTCCGCCGCGCTCCTCCACGGTGGGGATGTCCACGATGATCATCGTGTACTCGTCCTCGACGTCTACACGGGAGCGTTCCTCGTCATCCAAGGGGGCGCGCAGGTCGGCGAGGTCGATGCCGGTCTGTGAGGCCACGGTGGCGAGTTCGACGTCGGTGGGTTCGCTGAGACATAGCCAGGCACCGTTCTCGGGTTTCTCCACCTGCTCCACTTGGCCGTTGATCGAGCTGAAGATTCTCAGCATGACGTTTCTCACCCGCCTTCCGCGCTTTCCGGTGTTCTATCGCTGTACGGTGTCACAAACCGTGATTAGTCTAGACCCACCTTGGGAACTTCGCCACCGTGCGTATCGGCCGATGCGCGCTACCAGACGATGGGACGCCAGTCGGGCATGTTGGGGCCGCGCAGCTCTGCCGGACCATTCTCCCAATCGGCGATGTCCGCGATGGCGGGCGCCTTGTTGTATTCCTCGAGTTCGAACAGCGGTTCGGATACGGGGCGCCCGTTGACCGTGCGACGCACCTTGAGCCGGCACCAGCAGGCGTTGCGCATGCCGCCGAGCGAGTTCATGCCGTTCGGGTCGAGCTCCAGCAGGTTGGCGATGGTGGCCGTGATCCACGATCCGTGCCCGACGAGCATCAGCGTAGTTCGGATCCCTGCGGCGTCATCGGCCCCGGACGGCTCCACACCGGCCACATTCCGCGACGCTGCCGCATCGGCGGCGGCCCGTGTCCCGGCTCCCGGGTCAGAGTGGTCCTTGATGGCGGAACCCTTCATGGCGGAATCGTCGTATTCCCTGATCAGGCTGCGGACCGCCGCCGCGCCGCGCTCGCCCACCTGTGCCCGGCTTTCGACACCGTATTTGGTCTCGCCGCCGGTGTGCCGCTTCCACGAGGCGTATGCTTCGGCGTCCTGCGCCTTGATCTCGGCGCGTGTGAATCCCTCCCATTGGCCGAAGCTGCGTTCGCGCAGACGCGCGTCGAGCCGCACCTCAAGACCTAGCAGGTCGGCGAAGGCGTGGGCGGTCTGTTGGGCCCGGAACAGGTCCGAGGAGACCACCACCATGCGCCGTGCTGCGGCTGGCGCCTCCTGCCATTGGCGGATGTCGGTGCGTGCGGCGGCATCCGGGCCGGGTTGCGCGATGCGTGCGGGGTCCGCGGCCAGACGGTTCACCTTGGCCCAGTAGTAGCGGGATGCGAGCGCGTAGCCGGCCTGGTCGGCCTGCCATTGGCCCACGATGTCGAGCGGCACGTCGATCTGGCCTTGCAGCCGGTGTGCGAGGTTGTACTGGGTGCGTCCGTGACGCAGCATCATCACTTCGTCGATCATGCTCCCATCTCACCATGAGCCATGGAGACCTCGGGCGCGTTGTCGGGCGGCTGCGATCCCCGGCAACGTCCTTCGTGAGGGTGAGACGGCATCGCGTCTCGGGACGGTTCCAACTCGATCCGGGGCGAGGTTCCGGCCGCATCCGCGCTCCCCTACAATGGCCTACGTGGAGATCACCAAGGAGACGTGGGCGTTCATCGCCGCCCATCAGCATGAGGATGTACGCGACGTGGCGCTGCACGCCCGGCGCGCGGACGGCGTGGATGTGCCGTTCGCCCTGGAGCAGATCGCCGGCCGTCAGCGGGCGCGCGTGAAGCTGCCCGATTGGGCCGCGATCGACGGGCTCATATTCCCGCCGCAGGTGCCGATGGAACAGTGCTCCTCCCAGTTCACCGCGCGGTACAAGGCGCGGCTTGCCCAGCGGCTGGTCGAAAGCCTGCGGGACGGTACGCCGCACACCGCTGACGTCGGCCGCCCGGCCGATGCGTCCGGCGATGCGTCAGCCGGACGGCCGACGGACCACTCGCCGGCCGCCACATCCCTGATCGACCTGACCGGCGGCTTCGGCGTGGATTTCTCGTATATGGCCCAGGTCTTCGACCATGTCACATACGTGGAGCGCCAACCCTTGTTGTGTGACATCGCGCGCCATAATCTCCCGTTGCTTGGGCTCACGCATGCCAACGTGGTCAATGGCGATTCCACCGACGTGCTCGGCTCGCTGGAACCGGCCTCGATGATCTTCCTCGACCCGGCCCGACGCGACGACCATGGCGCCCGCACCTACGCCATCGCTGACTGCACCCCTGATGTGCTGGCACTTCAGGAGGCGCTGCTGGCCAAGGCTCCGGTGGTGATGGTCAAGCTCTCCCCCATGCTCGACTGGCATAAGACCGTGGCTGACTTCGCCGGCGCGGTGGCCGAGGTGCACATCGTCTCCACCGGCAACGAGTGCAAGGAACTGCTGCTGGTGCTGACGCGCGCACACGTCGATGCACCGCGCGTGTGGTGTGTCAATGACGATCAGGTGCTCGATTTCATCGATACCCATCTCGCCTCCTCCGCCGGTCCGCTGCCGCCCGAACAATGGCGGTACCTGTACGAACCGAACGCCTCGATCATGAAGGCCGGATGCTTCGACGTCGTGGAACGGCGGTTCGGCGTGCGGGCGGTCGGGCGCAACAGCCATCTGTTCGTCGCGGACGGGCCGGTCGCCGACTTCCCCGGCCGGTCGTTCGTCATCGAATCGGTGGCTACCATGAACAAACGCGAGCTCAAATCGCTGACGGAGGGCCTCACGCACGTCAACATCGCCGTACGCAACTTCCCGATGCCCGTGGCCCAGCTGCGCAGGAAGCTCAAACTCAAGGACGGCGGCGACACCTATCTCTTCGCCACCACCGACGCGCACGACCGCCACATCGTCATCCGCACCGTGAAAGCGGCGACACGGTACTCCAACATGCTTTAGATCGGGTCTTCGTCAAGGAAAGGCCGTCGGCATCGGCACGGCGGTTGCACGCTCCCGCTCGAATCCAAGCCTCAATAGAAGAGGCGTACGCTCAGTCCAGCTGAACGTACGCCTCTTCCCGCGCCGACGAACCAGCCTTATGTCAGGCTCTCGTCCGGCATCCGAAATATCCAAGGCATCCGGACCATGCGGTCCATCATGGAATCTTGGACGATCTTGCCGGTCCGTCAGTCCTTGGCGATGGTCTTGCCGGCGTTCGGGCCGGAGGCGAGGTTCTGGATCTCGGTGACCTCGAGAACCGGAATCACGGCCGGCTTCTTGGTGCCCTTCTCCTCGGCGACCTTGACCTGCTCCTCGTAGATGGCGTCATCGGAGTGCAGGGTCACGGTGCCGCGGAAGCGGTAGCCCTGCTTCTTCTCGAGGTTGGCGAAGGCGATGACCAGCGGGGAGCCGTTCTTGAGGTTCTCGTAGGCCTGACCGGCGGTGCGCTCGTGGTAGGCGATGTGCGTGTCGTCCAGCACGAACAGGGACATCTTCGGGCCGAGGTCCAGCTGGCCGTCCTTGGAGACGGTGCTGATCCAGCCGAGGTTGTTCTCGATGAATTCCTTCATTTCCGGGGTGATGACTGCCATGATGCAGGTCCTTTCCTTGCGATGTGAAAACCCGTATTCAACGTTACCAGCCTAACGAATTACGGCATGCGCCAAGCGGATGTTCGCTGTGAGGATGCTCACGCGCGGCCGTGTTGCGCCCCCGATTTTGACCGGCCGTCCCCGTACCCTAGTGAGGCGAGAAAACCGAAGGACCATGAGGTGCATGTATGGGATTGACCGACCGTTTCAGCGCGTTGCGCAGCCGTTGGTCGCGTTCGTTTCCGCCGAATCTCGCGCGTCTGATGCTGTTGTCATGCGCCGCGTTGTGGGGAGGCAGCTATCTGCTGGCCAAGTTCGCGATGGAGGCGATTCCGCCGCAATGGCTGATGGGGCTGCGCATGATCGGGGCGTGCGCGTGCATGCTGGCGTTGTTCCACCGGCACATCATCCCCTATCTCACGCCGAAGATCATCGTCCCCGCCTTGGTGGTCGGGTTGACCTACTGGGGCACGATGGTCACCCAGACCATCGGTTTGCAGACCATCGAACCGGGCCGCAGCGCGTTCCTGACCGCCGCCTACTGCGTGCTCACGCCGTTCGCCACATGGATCGTCTCGAAGACCCGGCCGAAGGCCATCAATCTGGTGGCGGGCGTGATCTGTCTGGTGGGTGTGGGCTTCGTGTCGCTCAAGCCCGGCGGATCGCTGTCGCTGAGCACCGGTGATTGGCTGACCATCGCCACCGCCGTCATCTTCTCGTTCAACCTCACCTGCCTCGGCGTCTACACGAAGCGGTTCGACCCGATTGCCGTGACGTTCGTGCAGTTCGGCGTCGCCGGCATCATGTTCCTCGTGGGCGCGGTGTTCACCGAGCCCGCCCCGAACGCCGGATGGCTGGCTCCCTCGGTGGTGGCAAGCGTGCTGTATCTGTTCCTCGGCGCCACGATGAGCGCGCAGATCATGCAGAACATCGGGCTTGCGCATGTGCCCGCCTCGCAGGCCTCGATCATCATGTGCACCGAAAGCCTGTTCGCCGTCTCGTTCTCCGCCCTGTTCTGGGGCGAGCGGATCATGTGGAGCTCGCTGGTGGGATTCGCGCTCATCTTCGCGGCCGTGCTGCTCTCCGTGATTCGGCCGACCCGTCATTCGCTGCACCGCAACTGATGTTCCGTGCCGTCCGCGCCGGTGGCACGGAACGGAACGCATTAGTCCGGACGCATTAGTATTGAACCGTCATTATGGACGCCATGCATGGTGTGTGGCGTCCGCCGCCTTGGGCAGGATGATGCGCCGTTGCGGCGGACGTCCCGTCCATGTCCGAACCGACCGCACGAAAGGGAATCGTCATGAACCTGCTTGAGGCCATGGAACTGCGCCATGCGGTGCGCGACTACACCGATGAGCCGCTCACGGCCGACCAGACGGCGGCGTTGCAGGAGGCCATCGCCTCCGCGAACAGCCGGCACGGTCTTGACATCCAGCTGGTTCATGACGTGCCCGACGCCCTTGGCGGATGCCCGACACATTACGGGCGGTTCAAGAACGTGCGCAATCTCATCGCGCTCATCGGCCGTGACGAACCGGGTGCCGATGAAGCCGATCTGGACGAGCGTGCGGGGTATGCAGGCGAGCTGCTGGCGTTGACGGCCGTATCGCTTGGATTGGACACCTCGTGGGCGGTGCTGCATGAAACCGCCGACCACGATGGCTGCTGGACGCTCGGCGAGGGAGAACGCATGCCCGTCGCCATCGCGTTGGGGCACGGCACCCGTCCGGGCCGTCCTCATCGCAGCAAGCCGGCAGATCAGTTGGGCGCCATCGAGAACGGCGACTACGCCGATGCCCCCGACTGGTTCCATCGTGGCATCGAGGCGGTCATGCTGGCGCCCAGCGCGCTGGGCAAGCAGCCGGTCCGGTTCACCCTGCTGGCTGATGGCCGTACGGTCCGGGCCGAGGCGTTGGAGGGCGTGCAGGCCGAGATCTGTCTGGGCATCGCGAAACTGCATTTCGAGCTGGCTGTCGCAGGGACGGATTTCGTCTGGGCCTGAACCGGCACCCCCCCGATGTGAAGGTTTTGAAGGTCTCGTGTAATCATTCCGTCATAGTCATTGCGCCTTCAGCAACTTTGGAGCCCCACCGTCTATTTTCGGGGGTGTGAAGAAGTTTTTCCAAGGCCTTTCCCTGTCCTCGATCGTGGCCGGAACCCTGGCCGCCGTCACCTCGTTCCTATTGGCGGCGAAAATCGGCGTCGCCGGCTCGGTGATCGGCGCGGCGACCAGTTACATCGTCTCCGTAGTGGCCACGAACATCTACCAGAACGTCATCAGGGCGTCCACCGAGAAACTGCAATCGGTCGGCACCGACGGCGATCCGGGTGATGGAGACCCCGACGGCGGCTCCGCCGCCGATGGCTCCACTGGCGGCGAAACGGATGGCAAGACGGACGACACTGCGACCGCCGCCGAAAGCTCCGCCTCCGGCGAATCCCGCAGCACCGTGTCGTCGGTCAACCTGCCCGGCACCGGGCGCACGGCCGTCCGCCGTCCCCGTGAGATCATCTCCAACCGCGCGGCCGGACGTACATACTCGGTCGCCGAACTGCGCCGTGCGCGCAAGCCGCGCAACGTCAAGCGCACGGCCGTGATCGTCACTCTGGTCTCCGGACTGCTCACCGTGGCGGTGAGCGCCGGCGTCGTGATGCTGCTGACGCGCGGTCAAGGCACGGATACGGTGGTGCGCGATTGGAGTACGCCGAGCGTCACCACCCCATCCCAGACCGATTCGGACACGCAGCAGACCACTCCGCTGCCCAAGAACGACGCCACGCAGCACAACGGCACGAACGATTCGAAGGATTCCACCTCCAACGGCAGCACCAACGACACCGACAAGGGCACCGGAGAGTCGGGCAACGAATCCACGGAATCCGGCACGAACTCGGACACCAACGGGTCCACAAGCACCGACTCCTCCGAATCGAACGGCAATACGACCGGTTCCAACGGTTCCACAGGCACCGATTCCGGGTCGAACAGCGGCTCCACGGAATCCGGCACGGACTCCGGGTCGAACGGCTCCACGGGTTCCTCGGGCTCGGACAATTCGTCGAGCTCATCGAACGGCACCGGATCAAGCTCGTCCAGTTCCTCCAACACCGGCACCGCCAACGGCACGAGCGTGAAGTCGGTCGGCTGACCTCGGATTCATCGACATGGCCATTACGGCCCAACACGGGTCGTACGCCATCCCCCACGCCAATGACGTGGGGCAATGAGAGACTGGAACACTATGAGTACCATTATCATGCGCACCTCCGAGGGCGACATCACCATCAACCTGTTCGACGACAAGGCCCCGAACACTGTGGCCAACTTCCTGGGCCTCGCCACCGGCGAGAAGGAATGGGCGGACCCGTACACCGGCCAGCCGTCCCACGCCAAGTTCTACAACGGCCTGACCTTCCACCGCATCATCAAGGACTTCATGATCCAGGGCGGCTGCCCGCTGGGCACCGGCACCGGCGGCCCCGGCTATGAGTTCGACGACGAGATCGACCCGAGCCTGAAGTTCGACCGCCCCTATCTGCTGGCCATGGCGAACGCCGGCCTGCGCCGCGGCCGTGACGGCAAGGTCCACGGCACCAACGGCTCCCAGTTCTTCATCACCACCGTGCCGACCCCGTGGCTGGACGGCCATCACACCATCTTCGGCGAGGTCGCTGATGAGGCGTCCAAGCAGGTCGTGAACAAGCTCGAGGCGCTGTCCACCGATCCGATGGACCGTCCGACCGAGCCGGCCGTGATCCTGTCCGTGGACGTGGTGGAGTAAGGGCCGACCGTCCGTCTCGTTCTGTGGGGACGCGGCTCCTGTACAGCTCGCGTCCCTACACGGCGCGACACGGGCTGCGCAGGACGTCCGATGATTGTCGCGCGATGAAAGCCCGTGGATGCGAACTCCTTGGCAAAGCCGGCAAAGCCCTCTGATTCGAGAATTCGAGTCAGAGGGCTTTTCGTATGCCGGCATGCCGGCAGATCCGGAACCGACGTGTCACGACGGCGGGAGCGCCCAATCACGACGCTCCCGGCCACTTCCCTACTTCATCTTGCGCAGGCGCGGCTCGGCGGATTCCTTGGCGCCGGTGATGCGGTAGACGTCGAAGACGCCGTCGATCTTGCGCACGGCGGCCAGCAGCGTGTTGAGGTGCTGCGGATCGGCCATTTCGAAGCTGAACTGGCTGGTGGCCACGCGGTCGGAACCAGTGGCGATGGTGCCGGAGATGATGTTCACGCCGTGATCCGACAGCACGCGCGTCACGTCGGAGAGCAGGTTGCGGCGATCCAGAGCCTCGACCTGGATCTTGACCATGAACAGGCCCTTGGTGCTTGTCCATTCGACCTCCACCACGCGCTCGGGCTGCTTGGCCTTGAGGCCGATCATGTTCTGGCAGTCGGTGCGGTGCACGGACACGCCCTGGCTGCGCGTGATGAAGCCGATGATGTCGTCGCCGGGCACGGGCATGCAGCATCGGGCCAGCTTGATCCACACATCGCCCACGCCCTTGACGGACACGCCGGTGGAGCTGCTCGGCGTCTTGCGCTCGACGGGCTTGAGGGGCAGGACCTCCTGCTCGACCTCCTCGTCCACCTCGTCGGCGCCCGCATCCTTGACCAGATGCGAGATGACGTTCTGCGTGGAGATCTGTCCGTCGCCGATGGCGGCGAACACGGCGTCCGCGTTCGGGAAGTTGAGGTCGACGGCCACGCCGATGAGCGCCTCGGGGGTGAGCAGCGTGTTGATCGGCAGGCTACGCTTGCGCATGGCACGCGTCAGCTCGTCACGCCCCTCCTCGATGGCCTCGGTGCGGCGTTCCTTGGAGAACCACTGACGAATCTTATTGCGGGCCTTCGGGCTCTTGACGAAGCTCAGCCAGTCGCGCGAGGGGCCGGCGGTATCGGACTTGGAGGTCAGGATCTCGACCGTGTCGCCATTGTCGAGTGTGGTGTCGAGCGGCACCAGACGGCCGTTGACGCGTGCACCCATCGTGCGGTGGCCCACCTCGGTGTGCACGGCGTAGGCGAAGTCCACAGGCGTGGCGTGGGCCGGCAGGGAGACGATCTTGCCCTTCGGGGTGAAGACGTACACTTCGGCCGAACCGAGATCCTCCTTGAGGGAGCCGAGGAACTCATTGGAGTCCGGGGTCTCGCTGGTCCAGTCGGCCAGCTGCTGGATCCATTTGAGGTTGTCCGCCTCGGAAAGCTCCTGATGGCCCTCGTCGCGCTTACGGTCGGACTTGTCGGGCGAGCTCAGCGCGCGGCCGGCCTGACCGTTCTCCTTGTACTTCCAGTGCGCGGCGATGCCGAATTCGGCGCGGCGGTGCATGTCCCAGGTGCGGATCTGGATTTCGACCGGCTTGCCGCCGGGACCCACCACCGTGGTGTGCAGCGACTGGTACATGTTGAGCTTGGGCATGGCGATGTAGTCCTTGAACCGGCCGGGGACCGGGTTCCACCGCGCATGCACGGCGCCGAGCGCCGCGTAGCAGTCCTGAATGGTGTCGACGATGATGCGCACGCCCACCAGATCGTAGATGTTGGCGAAATCATGGCCTCGCACGATCATCTTCTGGTAGATGGAGAAGTAGTCCTTCGGGCGGCCGGTGACGTACGCCTTGATGTGCTGCGCGTCGAGGTCCTCGTTGATTTCGGCCAGGATCTGCTTCAGGTAGACGTCGCGCTGGCCCGCGCGGCGTGCCACCAGCACCACGATCTCGTTGTAGATCTTCGGATAGAGCACCTTGAAGCTCAGTTCCTCGAGCTCCGTCTTGATGGCGTTCATGCCGAGACGGTTGGCCAGCGGCGCATACACATCAAGGGTCTCGCGTGCCTTGCGCTGGGCGGAGGAGGTTTTCACGTACCGCCACGTACGGGCGTTGTGCACACGGTCGGCGAGCTTGACCACGAGGGTGCGCACGTCACGGCTCATGGCCACCACAAGCTTGCGGATGGTCTCGGCCTGGGCGGAGTCGCCCACTTCGAGCTGGCTCAGCTTGGTCACGCCGTCCACGAGCCCGGCCACGGTGTCGCCGAATTCGGAGCGGCACTGGTCGAGCGTGTAGTCGGTGTCCTCCACCGTGTCGTGCAGCAGGCCGGCCGCCACCACCACCGGCCCCATGCCGAGGTCGGCGAGAATCTGGGAGACGGCCAACGGGTGGATGATGTACGGCTCGCCGGACTTACGGCGTTGCGCGGAATGCTGGATCACGGCGCGCCGGTAGGCCCGGTCGAGGATGGACAGATCCTCGCCGGGATGATGCGCCGCGCACACCTTCTTGATCGGCTCGAGCGGATTGAGCGGATCGGCGCTGATCTCGCAACCCAGCTTGCGGGCGGCATACTGCTCGCCATCATTCTCTGACATGCCAGTTACCTCCCTATGTGAAGCTCATTGTAGCCGCGAACCGCCACATCGCCATGGGACATGCCTATCCCCGTCCATCCCGGCCATATGCGGTTGCCGTTGCGGCAGCCCGTGGAACGGTCAGGACGCGACGCCCGTCGAACCGAATCCACGCTCGGCCCTGTCGGAACCGGGCAACGTCTCGGCCGGGACGAACCGGGCTTCGACGTACCGTTGAATCACCATCTGGGCGATGCGGTCCCCCGGATGGAACACGACCGTGTGTTCGGGGTCGAGGTTGATGAGCGGCACCTTGATCTCACCGCGATACCCGGCATCAACGGTGCCGGGGGCGTTGAGCACGGTGACGCCCTGCTTGACGGCAAGACCGGACCGCGGGTGGACCAATGCCACATAGCCTGCGGGCAACGCGATGGCCACGCCGGTGGGCACCAGCGCACGTTCGAACGGCTTGAGCGTCACCTCGACGGTGGTGATCAGGTCGGCGCCGGCGTCCCCCGCATGGGCATAGCGCAGCTCGGCGGGGTGGTCGGCGTTCAGGTACTTGACCAGAACCTCGGTGGATTCAGGCTCGTTGTAGGTCTCGTCGAAGGCCATCAGGCGGCGCACTCCTCGCACACCGGCTGGCCGTCCTCATCCATGTAGGCGAGCTGGCTGCGGTGCTTGACCAGGAAGCACTGGGAGCAGACGAATTCGTCGCCCTGCATCGGAATCACAGTGACCGAAGAGTCTTCGTTGCTGAGATCGGCGCCCGGCAGCTCGTAGTCCTCGGCGATGGCGTTCTCATCATCATCGATGTCGCTCGAGGCGTTCTGCGTGGACTTGCCGAGAGCCTGCAGCGATTCCTCGTCCTCGTCCTTGTTGCGGGGGGAATCATAATCCTGAGCCATGATGGTCCTTTCATCAGGTTGTGCGCGTTGTCGCGACGCCAGTGTAGCGCCCGTACTCGCCGGAATGATACACGATTCCGGGAGTTTTTTTCGTGAATCACCGAAACATGGCATGACGCCTCCGCCATAGGAGACCAAAACAGGCGGAATCAAGCCATTTTCGCGGGGTTTGCCGCGCTCACCCCCGGTCCGTCCCGGCGCGTCGCGAATTATGCTTTTTCGGCGCCGCTCGGCCGCCCCCCGGCGCACCCGCGAATGGATATCCGTCTCGCTCCACTCGCGCTTCACGAACGGATTGGTCACAAACCGTCCTCCACGGGAATCGACAGCAAGGTGCGAGAGGAAGCCCTTCGGCGTCTTGCGGGTTGCGGCGCAATAACTGAAATACATGCAAAGTTCGGCGCGTGGGGCATACTTAAGAAGAATAGTGTCTCTGGTACGGAAAGCGGTGTGACCATGGCTGAGGAGCGGCTTGAGAAGGCCGGTTTTGTGCGCGTCAGCGAGTCCGGCGACCTGGTGTTTTCCACGGGTGGCCGACAGTTTGCCGTCAGCGTGGACGATACGTTGGAACGCGCGATCCTCGAGGCCAAACAGATCAAAAGCGAGACGCAACGTATGCCGCAGCCGCATCAGCAGTCCACGCTCCCGATTTCCCAGATTCAGTCGCTCATCCGCGCTGGCGCAGACCCCGCGCGCGTGGCGGAGCGCTACCATCTAAGCGAGACGCTGGTACGCCGGTTCTCCGCAGCCGTGGAGACCGAAAAGCAGTACGCCATCGAACAGTTCCTGACCGTGCCCGCGCCGAAGGACAGCCGCGTGCGCACCATCAGCGAGCTGGTGGAGCGCACGTTGGCCTCCGTGTCGATCGGCATGGAGTCGGTGACGTGGAAATCCACGCGCCGCGGGCTTGAACCGTGGCGGATTGTGGCCATCTTCAATTCCGCAGGACGTGAAATCCACGCCGAATGGACGTGGAACATGCACGACAACTCCGTGGTGTGCCTCAACAACGCCGCCCGCAAGCTGCTCGGCGAGCAGCATACCGGCTCGCACACCGCGGATTCCGGACTGCAGATCGACAGGGCCGATCTGCCGGGAGACTCCGTGCGCTCCGCACGTATCGAACGTGCGGTGTCCGCATGGGCCGCCCCGACCGGCTCCTCGACGGCGACCGGCGCATCGCGAGCCCTCTCCGGCACGTCCACCGGCTCAATGCCGCCCATCGACCTGCCCACAACCGGGTCGATTCCGGCGGTGAATCCGCTCAGCAACGCGACGGCGGCAGGCTCGACGCCAGTGGGTTCGACGGCAGCCACCTCATCCGCATCAGGCACCGTCTCCACCCCGGCCGCTTCATCCGGCCTCCCATCGACGGATCAGACCGCAAACGGCGCGTCTGCCGCGACCTCCATCACCGTCCCCGGCACCGCAATCGCATCCGGCAGCCCGGACCCGGAAGCCGAAACGGTCTCAAAAGCCAAGCCCGACGCGCCCGCACGCCCGGCCAAGCGCCGCTCAGGCCGCTCCGCAGTCCCCAGTTGGGACGAAATCCTCTTCGGCGAATAGAACCAGCCCGCACCACGCGGACAGCCGGATTCGAAGGACAACCGCATCCGCAACTCACGAGCTGTGGGGGTTTGGTGCATGACGCCCGACCGTAGGCTCGGCCGAGCGGCCTTGAGCGTGTCGGGCGTCATGCACCAAACCCCCACAGCGTCAAATCACAGCGTCAGACCACAACATCAGACCGTAACGATAACCCCAACATCAGCACGCAAAAATCCGCACGAAACCCTAGAGTCACGCGTCCCGGATTACGCAGCTCAGATTCACGCCACGTCGATCAGGCAAGGGATGTCCATCTCCAGCATGGTCTGCGAACCGTGCACGCTCGGCAGATGCGTGGCCTTGTCCGACTGGGTGCGCGAATCCACAAACGTGGCGGCGCCGGCGGCCTGTACGATCACGTCGCCGATCATCGGACGGACGCGGTCGGCCACCGGTCCGAACAGCCCATCCGCAATAGCCTCGTCGCGCGTGCGCACCAAAACCGACTCCCCCAGACGCGACCGCCATCGGCCGGCAATGGTCTCGGCGCTTTCGCCGTCGGCCGCGTACAGCATCAGCGAGCGCGGCTCGCCGCCCACCAGCGCCACACCCCGGCTGAGTTCGGGCTCGTCGGCGATGTCCACCCGACGGTCCGGGTCCGTCTGCACCATGCCGTGATCGGCCACGATCACGATGAGCGTGCCCGCCGGAGCGTTGCGTCGCAGCAGAGCGAGCTGCGCGTCGATGTGTTCGAACGTGGCCACCCAGTTCTCGGAATCCCAGCCGTGATTGTGCCCCACTTTGTCCGCGTCGCGGATATAGAGGTAGGTCAGGCCCGGCTCGCGCGCGGCACGGGCGGCGGCGAGCACGCGGTCGCGCGGGGTCACGCCGGCACGGTAGTCGCTGCCGCGCAGGGCCGCCTCGGTCAGAGGTGAGCCGGAGAATTTGGGCAATCCGGAGCTGGTGACGCGCACGCCCTGGGCCGCGAGCAGTTCGAACACCGTCGGCTCGCGTTGCAGGTCCCGTGGGTCGATCATGGGCGGGACCGGGACGTGTGGATTGGCGGGTTTGGGGGCGAGCGCGTCCTTGAACTGAATGAGCTGGATGAGTTTGCCGCTTGCAGGTTCGAGCTGCGTGTAGCCGGCCATGCCGGTCAGTCCCGGGCAGGTGCCGGTGCCGAATGAGGCCATCGCGGCCACGGTGGTGCTGGGCGCGCATGTGGCGATGGGCCGTTGGTTGGCGGGCTCGTTCATCAGCGAACGCAGATAGGGCGCGTGTCCCAGTCGCATGGCGAGGTTCCAGTAGCCGAGGCCGTCCACGAGCACCACGACGGCGGATGACGCGTCCGGCAGACCGAGGGCGCGCTGGCATGCCTTGGGGTCGGCGTGTACCGCGGTGGGCGTCGGATGCCCGATTGCGCTGGACAGGGCGGGCAGTACGGCGGACAGGTGCAACGCTCCCCCACGCTCGCTCCCGCTGCCGCTCCCTCGCGCGTTCGCGTGGGTCTCCCGGTGACCGTCAACGGCGTCCCCGTGGCCATCGGCGGTCCGGCCCGGCAAGGCATCCCCGTAGGTCGCGGTGGGCACCAGTCGCAGCAGTTCGTCCATATCCGGCGTCTCAACACTCATAGTTGTCCATTCAAGTCGCACCCCCCAACCTCACGGGTCGCCCCCGGAAATCGCGCGTTCCACCGAATCGGCTAATATGGTGCGAGTTTGAAAGGGGTTCCATGGCATCACACCGCAAACCTTCCGTGCAGTCCTACGATCCGCGCACGGTCAAGGAGCATATCGTCGAGACGCCGTTGAACGAGGAGATGAGCAAGTCCTTCCTCGAGTATGCGTATTCGGTGATCTACGCTAGAGCCCTGCCCGATGCGCGCGACGGCATGAAGCCGGTGCAGCGCCGCATCGTCTATCAGATGGGCCAGATGAACCTCAATCCGGACCGTCCGTACATGAAGTCGGCCCGCGTGGTGGGCGAGGTGATGGGCAAGCTGCACCCGCACGGCGATTCGGCCATCTACGAGGCCATGGTGCGACTGGCCCAGCCGTTCGCCATGCGCCTGCCGCTCGTCGATGGCCACGGCAACTTCGGTTCGCTCGACGACGGTCCGGCAGCCTCCCGTTACACCGAGGCGCGACTCGCCCCGGCGGCGCTCGGCATGAACGCGGACATCGACGAGGACACGGTCGATTTCACGCCGAACTACGACAACAAGCTCAAGGAGCCGACCGTACTGCCCTCCGCCATCCCGAACCTCCTGGTCAACGGCGGCTCGGGCATCGCCGTGGGCATGGCCACGAACCTCGCCACGCACAATCTCGGCGAGGTGGTGAACGCCGCGAAGTTCCTCATGGACCATCCGGACGCCACGCTCGAACAGCTGATGCGCTACGTGCCCGGTCCTGATTGGCCGACCGGCGGCACGATCATCGGACGCGACGGCATCCGCGAGGCCTACGAGACCGGGCGCGGCACGCTCACCACACGGGCGGCCACGCATATCGAGCACGTCACCGCCCGCAAGCAGGCGATCGTGGTGACCGAGCTGCCGTACATGGTGGGCCCGGAAAAGGTGATCGAACGTATCTCGGACGGCGTCAAAAGCCGCAAGCTGGAGGGCATCTCCGGAGCGTTCGACCTGACCGACCGTCATAACGGCACGCGTCTGGTCATCGAGATCAAGACCGGGTTCGACCCGCACGCCGTGCTGGTGCAGCTGTTCAAGCACACGCCGCTGCAGGACAACTTCGCCATGAACAACGTGGCGCTGGTGGGTGGCAGGCCCCACACGATGGGATTGAAGGAGATGCTGCAGGTGTGGATCGACCACCGTCGCGTGGTGATCCGGCGCCGCAGCGAATTCCGCAAGAAGAAGGCGCAGGAGCGGCTGCATCTGGTCGAGGGCCTGCTGCTGGCCATGCTCGACATCGACGAGGTGATCCAGGTGATCCGCACCTCCGACGACGCCGACGCCGCCAAGACCCGGTTGATGGCCGTCTTCGACCTGGATGAGGTGCAGGCCCAGTACATCCTCGACCTGCGTCTGCGCCGGCTGACCAAGATGAACCGTATCGAGCTCGAAGCCGAACGCGACGATCTGAAGAAGAGCATCGAGGAGCTCACCCGCATTCTGGCGTCCGCCGAGGCGCTGGACCGCGTGGTCACCGATGAGATGGATCAGGCCGTGGCCAAGTGGGGCACGCCGCGGCGCACGATTCTGCTGGACGCGAATCCGGACGGCACGCTGACCCCGGTGGTGGCACAGGGCGCCGGCACCTCGGCCACCGCATCCCGTACGGCGCTCGAGGCCGCGAAGGCTGCGGCCACGATCTCCTCCGCGGCCGCGGATGTGGAGGCCGCCGCTGCCGCCGCAAAGAAGAGCGGCGAGGCCGATGCGCTGACCGGCGCGCTCAAGATCGAGGATGAACCGTGCGTGGTGATGATGAGCGCCACCGGTCTGATCGCCCGCACCACGCCGAGCGCGATGGATGTGTTCCACGCCCGGTCCGCCTCCGACGCGCGCGTGCGCGACGACCAGATCACCACGATCTTCCCCACGTCCACGCAGGCCACGTACGCCCTCATCACCTCGGCGGGACGTCTGGTGCTGGCCCATGTGGTCGATCTGCCGGCATTGCCCGCCTCGGACACGCTGTCGCTCAAGGGCGGGGTCAAGGCCGACGAGCTGATCGGCATGACCGAATCGACCAATCCGATTCCGGGCGAACGCGTGGTCACGGCGATCGCCATGGAACGGCCGTCCGACGGCAAGACCGCGGATGGAGCTGCGGAAGGCGCGAAAGCTGACACCGATGGCGCTGCGAATGCCGCGGACGCCCAGGATGTGCCGCTGCCGTCGCTGGCCATCGGCACCCGTAACGGCGTGGTCAAACGCTGGAACCGCGAGGCGCCCACCACGATGGATTCGTGGCCGGTCATCGACCTGAAGGAAGGCGACGAGGTGGTGTTCGCGGCCGTGGCCGAGGACGACGACCGTCTGGTGTTCGTCTCCTCCGATTCCTCGCTGCTCACCTTCGATGCGAGGAACGTGCGCCCGCAGGGCCGCACCGCCGGCGGCATGGCCGGCATCAAGCTGGCCGCAGGCGCGCGCGTCATGGCATTCAACGTGGTGCCCGCCGGCAAGGTGGCGTGGACGTACGAGGAGGGCGAAAACGGATTGTCGTCGGGCTCCGGCGCGGTGGTGCTCACCGTCGCCGGCGACGCGGACGCACTGCCCGGCACCGAAAACGGCGCCGCCAAGGTAACCCCGTTGGAGATGTACCCCACCAAGGGCCGCGCCACGGGCGGCGTACGTTCGCAGCGCTTCCTCAAGGGCCAGAACACGCTGATTCTCGCATGGGTGGGCCTGTACCCGCTCAGGGCCTCGGCCTCCTCCGGCACGCCGGTGGAACTGCCGAAGCCGGATATGCGCCGTGACGGCTCGGGCGTGGACCTCGCCGCACCGGTCGCCTTCATCGGCTGATCGCGTTCGCGTTGTTGCGGGGAGCGGGGAGCGGAGCAGGCTGCTGTTCGGCTCCCCACTCCCCGCAACGGTTCGGGCCGACATATGGGAATGGGCATGCGCCGGCCGTGCCGTTCATTGCGTGTCCCATGCTTCTCCCCGCCGTCGGTCTCCCGACACCATCGACAGGGAGGTTCCCTACATGCCCGGGCCTACACTGGAGTATCGAGGAGGTGTGCGATGAAGCTGTTGGTCGCCGCGTCGAATGAACCGTTGGCCCGCGCCATACGGGGGACCCTGCTGGGTGCGCATCATGAGGCCGATCAGGTCGGCACTGCCGATGCCGTGCTCGAGGCACTGAACGAGGACTCCTACAACGGGGTGGTGCTGGACGAGGATCTGGTGGACTCCCCCGCCAATGCCCTCATCACCTCCATCCGCGACGTGCAACCGTCCGTGAAGATCCTGCTGCTCAGTTCGACGCCGCTGAGCAAGGCGACGGGCGCGGGCAACCGCTGGCGCGCGCTGCCCGATGAATACGAGCCAATCAAGCCCACCGGATATGTAGACGAAACCGGCGCCGCGGCCGCCAGCCAGCGCAACGAGGACGGCACGGCAATGTTCACGGGCGCAGTGGACGCGTCGGCGCCCGCAGGAGTGAGTACAGCTACCGCCGCGCTTACGACACCATCATCAACTTCGTCGAACGCGGCGGCCTTGCCCGCATCGGGAGAGGAAATCAACCCCGTAAAGTCCTCCGCGACCTCCGGCATGATGCCCGGCAATCAGCCGGACGCCGTGTTGCGCAAGCCGTTCTCGGACACGGAGCTGCTCTCCTACATGGCGATGCTGTCTGTCGGCTCGCCCACGATGATCATCCGCGGCAACCTCACGCTGGACACCACCAACCGCAAGGCGTATTACGCCTCTACGCATTCGCCGGTCACCTTATCGCGGTTGGAATACAGTCTGCTGGAGGCGCTGGTGAAGGCCAACGGCGAATTCGTGAACACCCGTGAGCTGGTCAAACTCGTGGGCGGCCCGTTCTTCGAGCAGCAGGGACTGCTGCGCAACGCGCTGTACACCTTGGACAAGAAGCTCACCAAGGCCGGTCTTATCATGACCCAGCGCGGCTCCAACTGGCGCATCCGTTAATATCCTGCAGTTGCCCCACGGTGTAGGGATTCGCCCATGGTGTAGGGAGCGGTTTTTCACTTTTCGCGGAATTCCGCCATTTTGCCTCCCTACATCATGGGCGAATCCCTACATCATGGGAAGTTCCCTACATCATGGGGGGTCCTTGCGGCTCGCAACATCCCCATGGGGGCTTTACTTCACCGACACGCAACTTGTTGCCATACCGGAAAGTGGTATTGTTTTCCGTAATGGAAAGTGGTTTGGCCGCAGCGCACTCCGCGTTCCGGCCTCCAGCCCGGTCCTGCATAAGGAGGTCATCGTGACGGATATACGGCATACGCGGTCGAACGCCGACGACGCACCACACGATCTACGGCAGAGTCGGCAACCGCAGCAACACCAATCCGATGCGCGACACACATCGCAAATCACGCCGACACCAGCATCTTCACCGGCATCGAACATGCCAACCGTGTCCGATGCACCGGCCGCATTGGATGTGCTGAGCGCCCTGGACACGGATCGGGCACGGCTCGCCTCCGACTATTACGAGAGAAACCGCATCCCGACCGTCATATGGGTGACGGTGATATATGGCATGATCACCCTGACGTATTGGCTGATTCCACAGGTGTTCCTCAACCGGTTCCATCAGCCGGGCAATCCCGCATGGCTCCTGTTCGCATTGCTGGCGGTCTCCGTGCTGTTGGTCTACGCGATGATGATGTTCACCTGCCACATGCAGGGCGTCGCCATCCAATGGCTTCCCCCACGGCCTGTGATGAAGAGCCGGCGGTTCCGAATCATCCTCGCCGTGCATGCCATCGCCAATTTCATCCCGGCAGCCGTCGCCCTAGCGGTGGGCTATGCCACGAACGCCTGGTGGTCGGCCGTTGCGGTCACGGCAGTGGGTGCCGCGTTCAACGGTTTCATGGAGCATCTTGAACTCAGCGAGACCATCCGCGCACTCAGGCAACGCACGACTCCCATCGGTGAACCCACCAGCGACGGGGAGACACATCATGGCGTCGGATGATCCGGAACCGATCTTCAACGAGGTAATCCACGCCCCGGTGCGGCTGCGCATCTGCGGACTGCTGGACACCTACGGCGCCCTGCGGTTCGACGTGCTGCGCGACACGCTCGGCATCAGCGATGCCACCTGCTCCAAGCATCTGAAGACGCTCGCCGACCACGGTTACGTGCAATTGGACAAGAAGGCCGATGAGGGTGGCAAGGCGTACAAGGTCACATGGGTCAAGTTGACCAGCGAGGGCGGGTCCGCATTCCGGTCGCATGTGGCAGCGTTGAGGCAGATCGTCGCCGGGCAATAGACCGCCGATAACCGCCAATAGCCACCAAGCCATAGCCGTCGCCCCACATCCGCCGCAGCGGCCGCGGGATTCACACAGTTCGCCAACCCAATATCACACACCATCGCCCGGCGTAAGCCATGCCTGAAACCGCGGTTTCGCGCATGGTCTGGCGCGAGCATACCCGAAATCATCTTTCCGACATCACCGGCCAATCCACGAATCGAGGCTCATATGAAGGCCGTCCTGTACAAGGATCTGCAGCAGATCCGGCATAACACGGCGATGCTCATCACCGCCGTCATCGCCATCGTGGCACCCCTCTCGCTGATCGCCACCATCACCCCGCTGGCCATGGGCCCTGACATGGCCGGGGTGATGCTGCGTTTCGCCGTCGCATCGTTCACGATGGGCCTGGCGCCGACACTGGCGCTCGACGCGATCCGCAGCGACTTCGCCAACGGCACCATCGTTTCAGTACGCGCCTGCGGACGTCCGTTCCGGCAGTATCTCGCAGCGCAACTGGCGTACGCCGTGCTTCCCATCACCGTGCTGTCTGCGGCGCTGATGGGGTTCGCGTATCTCGACGCTCCCGCACTCCGTACGACCATCGCGGGATCGCAGGGCGTCGCGCTGACCGTCACGCCGACGCTCGCCGCGCTGGCGCTGTACCTGTGGTCGATATTCATCAAGGGAAAGGCAATGATCATGACCACCACCACACTCGATTCCATCGCCGAGACGACGTCCGCGGCATCTGCCCCCGTGACTTCGAATCCCGCGGCATTCCCACTCGCGACATCCGATTCCACAACATCCGATTCCGCGGCCTCCGGCATGCCCTCCGCATCAGGAACGGCCGCGGTGGCACCCACAGGCCCGACCCCGCTCGCCATCCGCGTCACGGACATGACGTTCGGATACAGGCGTCGCAAACCCGTACTCGAGCACATCGACCTCGATGTGCCGGCTGGGCAGTCATTGGGCATTCTCGGCTACAACGGCGTGGGCAAGACCACCCTGTTCGGCATGATCACCGGACTGCTGCGCCCGCAGACGGGATCCGCGACCATCAACGAGGCCGTATTCCATTCCATGCGCGAGGTGTTCCAGCTCACCGATTCGGGCAACCTCTCCCCCACGATGACCATCCGCGAGAATCTCAGGTTCCGTTCGATGCTGTACGCCACGCATGACGACCCGCATCCGCTTGACCTGAAGCACCTCGACCAACTGCCGATGGTCCGCGCGTTCGAACTCGGCGAGCATCTCGACAAGAAGGTCAAGGATCTTTCCAGCGGATTGAGGAAGCGTGCGGGCATCATGGCCGGCATGCTGTTCGATCCCCGGCTCATCCTGCTGGACGAGCCGACCAACGCGGTCGATCCGGTCACCCGGCAGCTCCTCATCGATCTGATGCGGCAGCTCAAGGCGGATGGACGCACGATACTGACCATCACGCATGACCTCGACTACTGCTGGGAGGTCGCCGACCGTGTGATCGTTCTGGATGACAAGCGTGTGGTCAAGGATTGCCTGCTCGCAGATTTCGGCGATATCGACGCCTTCCGGCAGGCGGCCACGCTCGGCCGTGAGCGCGATCATGTGGACTTCGGATTGGGAGGTGCGCAATGAAGGCGATGCTCTGGCACGATTGGACGCTGCTACGTAAAAGCCCGTTATACTTGGCGTTTGCCGTGGGCATGTGGCTGTTCATACCGATCATGCTCGCCGTACTATTGAGCGGCTCCTCGCCGCAGCAACTGGCTACGATCAATGTATGGGGCATGGCAAAGGTGCTGGCGGCGTGGTATGGGTATACCGCATCGATGCTGGCCTTCGGCACGTTGTATTCCAATTCGTCTTCGATGGACTTGAGCGAGGTGCCGCGAACCGACGGCACGTTGGAGAACTGGCGCGGTTCGGGGCGCTCGATGCTGGGATACTGCGTGGCCAAGAGTCTGCTTCCTGTGCTCCTCGCGGAGTTCATGATCCTGACCACCGTGGGCTATCTGGCATGGGCGGGGCTCGATGCCTCGGCCACCGTCATGCGGGTCATCTATGTCGTACTGGCACCGGCGGTGCTGGCATTCACGACCGAGCAGATGTTCCTCGCCACTCACACCGGCTCGATGGGTTCGCTATCGGCGGCGACCCTGATTGCATCGCTTCCCATGCTGCTGCTTACGGTGCTGGCGTTCACACTCACCTTGCCGTGGGTGTTGGCCGTGATGGTCGTCTTCGGCCTGGTTGCCATGGGCGCGACCGTGGTCTCCTGCAACCAGCGTTATCCGCAGGTGCTGGGACCGATTGAAGGCCGGCGACCGTGACCAGCTTGGCGGCCCCAACGAGTGTTGACCGGCTCGTCGTCCCGGTGGCTATTCAGAACTCGCACGTTCGCCGTTCATGTGACATCCTCAATGTGCCGTCCTCACCGCCGGTTTTCGGAACACATCATCGCGGTGATGTCAGTATAGGCGCATGCCCTGGGGGACGGGGACGAAGCCGACTTGATGGAGGATGCGCGCGAAGGGGTGGCGGGCGTTCAACGGTTCGCCGTTGACGTCCGCGAAGGTCACGGTTCCGGAACCATCCCGTTTGAGCGCATAGACCAGTTCGGACGCCGCCCGCCGCAACCGGTCACCGCTATCGGTCATGGCATCCTGATGATCCGATGGGTCGAATACCGTGAGCCGTTTGGATTTGACCGTGGCATACAGCATCGGGCCCTGCACACCCAGCACCACGACGGAACCGGCGCGTCTGACCGGCTTGGCGGCGTTGGCGGCGACGGCCGGCCAGCCGATGGCGGTACCGGTGAGATTCGCCGGGTCAAGCACGCTCAATGCCACCACCGATTGCAACCGCCCCTCCAACGGATGCCGCAGCGCGTCCACGGTCTCACGTTCGGCGAATTGTGCCGCGCCGAAGTCTCGTACGAACATGCCCCGGACCAGACGGCCATGCTCCTCCATACGTTTGAGCACTGGGTACAACGCGGAATATCCTCCGGGCACGTTCTCGCGATCGATCAGCGGCTGGGCGATGATGCCATAGCGATCCAATAGCGCATCGATCAGCGCGAGCATGCGCTCGGCCTGTTCCTGCTGCGCGCCCTCCACTTCATGGTTTGTATCGGGCACAGCCGACCATAGGCCGCCCAGCGTCATATCCGTAACGGCGCGACGAATCGGAACCACCCGTCCCCGTCTTCTCGAGACTGTGGCCCTCCGGGAGCTCCCCGCGCCTTCCGCGAGCGCGCGCACGGGCGCGAAGCTGGAATTGGTGACTTTCCCCTGCCATACCAGACTCCACAGGGCATCCTTGAACTGCCGCTCGCTCCACTCCTGCGGGATGATTTCGCCGGTGTTCGGGTCGATGTCCGGTGCGGCGGTCTCGTTCCAGACACGCTTGGCCGCATCCGCCAATTGCCGCGCATGGAAGGCTCCACCGGAATCCAGCACCGAGAGTATCGATTCGGGCATGGTGACGGATGGCCCGTCCGGACCGCCCTGCCCCGGCGGTCTCGTTCCCGACGGCGCAGTTCCCGACGGCGCCAAGCCCGATGACACCGCTCCCGACGGCGCTGAACTCGACGATACCTTGCCTGATGGCAATGAAGCTGATGGCGCCAGGCCGGAATGCATTGAGTCCAGAAGCAACGAGTCGGCCGGATGGAACGCCACCTCGCCGGTCTCCAGCGCACCGGTGGCACCGGTTTTGGACCCGACCCAGACCACGTCGCCGGAGGTCAGCAATTCGTCCAATAGCGCCGGCTGATAATCACGCACACGGGCGGGGAAGACGAAGGATTCCCACAACACGGCGGGCAGTGTCACACCCTCGAGCTGTTCGATGACACGCATCAGCCCGTCCGCGCCCTCGTACCGTTCGCCGCCCACTGGCCCTACGCCTTGCCGGTCAAGCAGGAACATCTGGTAGGCGGACGGTTCGACCGGCTTGACCGCCTTGCGCGCTTTGGCCAGCGACCGCGAGCGTATGCGGCGGAAAACGTCCTTGTGCAGCCATTGGACCGCCGCGTCGCCGCTACCCGCCGACGTCATCCCACCGGAATCCGCATCAGTGGAATCCGCATCCATGAAATTCCCTTGCAACAGCTCCCCCTTGGCGGCGAGCGCATCCAGCGTATGCACGGCATCCGTGGGGGTCAGATGAAGATCGGCGATAAGCCGTTCCACAGTGAAGGGACCATGCGTCTTGGCGTAACGGGTCACGCGTCCGGTCAGGTCGTCATCCGCGAGCTCGTTCCAGAAGGTGTGTTCCTTAAGCTCCCGTTCGACGTCGCGAATCACGTCCGGGTCCAGCACCTGCGCCATGTTCGTGGAGCCCAGAAGCCGTTCCAACACCTGCGGGTCAAGGGACAGCAGTTGCGCGCTGCGTTCGGCCTGCGGCTGGTCGTACTGGTACATGACCGCGCCGACGAAGCCAAAGAGAATGTTCTCGGCGAATGGCGATGGCATGTCGGTTTCCATGTCCTTCACGACGATAGAACCGGATTGAAGCTTGGTCATCACCTCGTCGAGCGCGGGCATGTCGTAGACATCCTGGAGGCATTCGCGGGCCGTTTCGAGTAGCAACGGGAAGTTTTTGGCCGTACGCGCGGATTGCAGCAGTTGCGCGGCCCTGAGCCGCTGTTGCCACAGAGGCACGCGACGGCCGGGATCGGAACGCGGCATGAACAGTGACCGGGCGGCGCATTCGCGGAATCGGGCGGCGAACAGCACGGACTCGCCCACCTGACGTTCCACGTCCGCTCTCAGGTCTTCGGGGTCGAACAGGAACAGGTCCGCCATGGGGATATGGCCTTCGCCATCCGGCAGTTGAATCACGATGCCATCGTCCGCAGCGTAGGCCTGACCGTCGAAACCGTAACGGGTGGCGAGTCGGCGGCTGATGGCCATGGCCCATGGTTCGTGCACACGGCGGCCGAAGGGACTGAGCAGTACGACTCGCCATCCGCCGTCCTCGTCACGGATGCGTTCGACCACCAGAGTTCGGTCGTCGGGGACCATCCCCGTGGCGGAGCGCTGCTCGGCCAGCAGTCGGGCGAGGTTGCTGATGGCGTTGTCATCGAGACCGTCGCGGCGGAGTCGATTGAGGATAGCCGTGCCGAAGGCGGGAGAGGATGGAGTGGTTGCTGTGATGGGGGTTTTCTCGTTACTCCCCTCAGTCCGCTGCGCAGACAGCTCCCCTCGGAGAGGGACGCCAGGTATTGCTTCCCCGGTGTGGGGCATCGCATCTTTCAACTTTTCTCGGAGAGGGGTGCCGGATATCGTTTCACTGTCTTTGTGCGAGAGGCTGGAAGCAGAAACAAGTCCAGTGCTGGTTTCGCGGAGGAACCGGCCTATCGTACGGCTGAAGCCGTAGTCGCGGCCGGCGCCCTCGCCGTGCCAGAACGGCAGGCGTGCGGTACGGCCCGGTGCCGGTGTCACCACCACGCGGTCCCGCGTGATCTCCTGAATCTGCCATGTGGAGGTGCCGAGTGTGATGACGTCGCCCACGCGCGATTCGTAGACCATCTCCTCATCGAGCTCGCCCACGCGACGCTGTCCCTTGCCCGCATCCGCCTCGGGCAACACCACGGTGTACAGGCCACGGTCGGGTATCGTGCCGCCGGAGGTCACGGCGATCTTCTGCGCGCCGGGTCTGGCGGAGATGATGCCGTCCTCCCGGTTCCACATCAGGCGAGGCTTGAACGCGGAGAATTCCTCGGCGTTGTAGGCGCCGGACATCATGCCGATCACCGCATCGAACATATCTCGTGGAAGCTTGGCGAAGGGCGCCGCCCTGCGTACCGTGGCATACCATTCGTCCGCATCGAGATCATGCATCGAGGCGGCGGCCACGGTCTGCTGGGCCAGCACGTCGAGAGGGTTCCTGGGTACGGCGAGCGGCTCGATGTCGCCGGTCGCCATGGCCTCCAGACTCGCCGCACCGGTGACGATCTGCATACGGGTGAGCGGATAGAACAACGCATGCGAAACGCCGCCCACCTGATGGTCGGCACGGCCCACACGCTGCAATCCGGAGGACACCGACAATGGCGTATCGACCTGAATCACCAGATCCACCGAACCCATATCGATGCCGAGTTCGAGACTGGAGGTGGCCACCACGCAGCGCAGTTCGCCGCGTTTGAGCCGTTCCTCGATGAGTTTGCGGCGGTCCTTGGAAACCGAGCCGTGATGCGCCATCGCTATGACGTCCTCGCCCTCATGCGAGCCGACCAGCATGGTGGTGGACCCCACCACGGCGTCGTAATGCGCGGCGAAGCCCTCACGGCCTTCGGGAGAGCCGGGATAGCCATCGGCATGGCCGGAATCCGCCGGCACGGCGCCGTGACGGCTTTCGGCGTACATGTCGTTGAGCCGTGCGGTGAGCTTTTCGGCCACGCCACGCGAGTTGACGAACACCAGCGTGGTGCGGTGCGCGAGGATCTCATCGAGGATGCTGCGCTCCACCACCGGCCAAATCGAACCCGAGGTGCGGTCGCCGCGCGCACCGACGATCGCGGAGAAGTCCGCCCGCCCGCCGCCGGACGCACCCACGCTCCCAGATTCATCATCGGTCGGTAATCCGCCGGCATGTGATCCGGGCAACCCCATGCGTTCGGCGAGCCGCTGCATGGCGGGTGTGACACCGCTAATGTGCGGCGCCGCGGCACGGCCGCCCTCCACGCCTCCCGCGCGTTGCGACGCATTGGCGGAATCGAGGTCGCGCATATCCGCCAACGGTTCGACCATGCGCAGAGCCATGGCGGGCCGCCCGCCGGGATTCACGATGGTCACGGGCCGCCCGCCGCCCAGAAACCGCGCTGCCTCCTCGGGCGGGTTCACCGTGGCGGACAGACCGATGCGCTGCAACGGGGACGCATCTTCCGCAAGCGCACGCGACGTCCCTTCACCCGGTGCGGAGCCACCCAATGCAAGCCCATCGGATTCCGCGGGGACCACTTTCACGCCGCTTCGGCCTTGAGCAATCGGATTTCCAGCAGAGCAGGCATTGCCAGTGGGAACATCCTGCACCATGCAATCGCTACCAGTGCGACCATCATCGGCATCCCCATCACCGCCGTCACGGTCCATCGTCTCGCGCCTGCGCGATTCCCCGACCAGCCGTTCGAGCCGCTCAAGGCTCAACGCCAAATGGGCGCCGCGTTTGGTACCCGCCACGGCGTGAATCTCGTCCACGATCACCGTGTCGACGGTGGAGAGGATGCGACCGGCCTTCGAGGTGAGCAGCAGATACAACGATTCCGGCGTGGTGACAAGAATGTCCGGCGGATGGGATGCAATACGCCGCCGCTCCTGTGCGGTGGTGTCTCCCGAACGGGTGGCGACGGAAATCGTGGGAGCTGGCATCCCCTGCGCCTCGCATTGCGCGGCGATGCCCTCGAGCGGCCGTTCGAGGTTTTTGGCCACATCCACCGCCAGCGCCTTGAGCGGCGAGATGTAGAGCACCCTTACACCTTTGCGGCCGTGTCTCGGACGAGGTGAGACCATCAGCCTGTCAATCGCCGAAAGGAACGCCGCCAGCGTCTTGCCGGAACCTGTGGGCGCGATGACCAGCACGTTACGCCCCGACCGGATCGCCGGCCACGCCTGAGCCTGCGCCTCGGTGGGACCGCCGAAGGCGCGCTCGAACCACACCCGTGTGGGTTCGGCGAACAGACTCAAGCTTTCGTACATATGTTCGATTATATCGAACACCCGCGGACATCACCGCGTCGCGGTGCCGGTTATGGAAGGAGCGCACACCAGGACGCCCCGGTGCGCGCTCCTTCCGAAATGAATTGTCTCATTATGAGATGGACCGATAGTGGTCTGTCTCTTAGATAATTAAGTGCTCCAGCTTCTGTCTCTCCCCCAGTCAGCTTCGCTGACAGCTCCTCGTCAGAGGGGGCCAACACCACTCAGACAACTACGAGACGGACCACTAGATGAAACAAATCCGTGGCGTCAGCTGAAGTACGAGACGATCTCCTCGACGGTGCCGTATGCGGATTGCGCACCGAGTTTGGTGGCGGCATACGCGGAGACGTACGAACCGATCTGGGCGGACTGGAGCAACGTGTACCCGGCGGCGAGGCTGGCGAGCACGGTGCCCATGAACGAATCCCCACAGCCGGTGGTGTCGACGGCATCCACCTGCACGGCGGAGACGCGGTGCCAGCGCCCGTCCTCGATCACGATGGAACCGGAGGCGCCGAGCGTCACGATGGCCCGGTCGAACCCGTAGTCCGTGAAGCGCGATGTCACCTCATACCAGTCGTAATCGGTGCCGCCGTCGTCCGGCAATCCGAGCAGCTGCGCCACCTCATGCTGGTTGACGAGCAGGATGTCGGTGGCCTCCACGAGTTCGTGGGGCAGCTCGTCCATGAACGGGGAATCGTTGAGCAGCACGGTCACGCCCGCGTCGTGTGCGGTCTCCGCGGCCGCGATCACAGTGGAGATCGGGCTTTCGAGGCACAGTCCCAACACCGCGCACTCGGCGATGGTGGCACGGTGCGACTGCACATATCCGGCGGTAGCCTTGGCATTGGAGCCCGGCGAGTAGACGATGGTGTTCTCACCCTCGGCGCTCACCGTGATAAGCGTGGTGCCGCTGGGGCCCTCCACATGCAGGATGTCGGTGGTGTCCACTCCGGCCTCGTCGAGCTTGCCGATCAGGAAGTCCGCGTTGGCGTCCTCCCCCACCGCGCCCAGCATCCTCACGTTCGCGCCGAGGCGGGCGGCTGCGGAAGCTTGATTGGCTCCTTTTCCGCCGGGCAGAATCCGCATGGCACCGCCATTGACGGTTTCACCGGGTTTGGGCAGTCGCTTGGTGGTGACGGTGTAGTCGGCATTCATCGAGCCGACCACGATCACCGAGGTGGGCGCTTCGCCCAACGCTTCCAATCGGGCCCGAACCGGTTCGGGCATACGTTCATGCTCTTCTCTGTTTTCCATGGGCCCTTAGCATAGTAGCGGGCGGGCCCAAGTGGATTCGAGACGGCCGATATAGGAGCATCGGGAGCGTCAGCCACGCAGCTTGCGCAGGCGTTCGTGCATGACAACCATGAGCACGAGGAACAGCAGCAGATACCACGGGTACAGGCTGATGGTCACATACTGGGCGATGACGCCGAACAAAGGCGGCATGAGCAGCGTGCCGAAATAGGCGCAGGCCATCTGCACGCCCACGATAGCCTGGGAGTTCTCCTCGCCGAAATACGCGGGCGTCGAGTGGATGACACACGGGTAGATCGGCGCGCAACCCAGTCCTACGATGATCAGACCGGCCACGACGCCCATGTGATGCGGCAGCGGCAGGAACATCGTGACCACGCCGAGGAGCACCAGCACCTGGCCGATGCGGATCATCACCGGGTCACGGAACCGCATGGTCAGGAATCCGGAGAGCGCACGTCCCACGGTGATGCCCACGTAGAACAGGCTGGCCCAGTTGGCCGCCGTGACCTTGTCCACGCCGGCGTGCATCACCATGTAGCTGGACGCCCACAGGCCGGCGGTGCTCTCGATGGCGCAGTAGCAGAAGAACATGATGAGGATTTCCTTGGCGCCACGGATCGCCAGCACACCGGCCACGCCAAGCGGCTTGCGTTCCACACCGGCGGGCGAGGTCGCGTCGGCCCCGGCACTCTCACCGGCCGCGCTGTCACCGCCATTTACCTCGGCCACCGCGCGGCCGCGCGACTTCCATAGCGGTAGGCTCAGCACCAGGATCACCGTGAGCACGATCTGCAGGATGGCGATGTACCGGTACCCCCACGGCCACCCCTGCCCGTTGGAGAGCGCGTAGCCCATGATGTACGGGCCGATCGAGGCGCCGACGCCCCACATGCAGTGCAGCCAGCTCATATGGCGGCTCTCGTAGTGGATGGCGACATAGTTGTTGAGCGCCGCGTCCACGCCGCCCGCACCCAGACCATACGGCACGGCGATGAGCAGCAGCACCCAGTAGTTCGGGGCCACGGAGAAGCCGGCCAGCGCCATGGCGGTCAAGGCCACCGAGACCGCGGTGATGCGCCCCGTGCCGAAACGCAGCGTCATACGGTCGGACAGCAGCGCCGAGACGATGGTAAACATCGAAATGACCGCGGAGATGCCGCCAGCCCACGAGACCGGCACCGCAAGGTCCTGGCTCATGGTCGGCCATGCCGCGCCGAGCAGCGAGTCCGGCAATCCCAAGCTGATGAACGCCACATATATCACCGCAAGCAGCAGACTGGCCATTACGCGATTCCTCCCATCGTCGCAAGCAACGTTGTGATAACGATGTCACAAGATTACCAAGTGGTCACTAGCCAACACGCGGACGAACGTACATTATCTCGCACCACAACCTCTGGCGCAGGCGTCACGCAACGCAACCGCGCACGTCACGGTCGCGCGGCACCGCCGACGCCGCAAGGCAGCCGCACAGCATATCGAAATTCGATATGAAACAACTGTGAAGAATCGTTTTACGATAGACATATATCGAATATCGATATCATACGATGTGGGCATGAGCACCACCACCAAGCAACATCCAGAAGGCACGACCCCCGAAGCGGGCGCCTCCGCATCGCTCTCAACCACCCCATCCGCGACCACCCAATCCGCGACCACCCAATCCGTCACCATCCCATCCGCAGCCTCCCAATCCGCAACCACCCCATCCGCGACCGCGCAGTCTGCGGACACGCCGCCCGCGGAGTCACCGCTCCCGAATGAAGCATCATCCGCCGTGCCGACGCCTTCAATGCGCCGTCGCAGCGCCCTGATCGCCGCGGCGCTCGTCATCCCGTTCGTCTTCGACCGGCTCATCATCGCCCCTCCTTCGTTTGCGAGCGGCGCAGGCTCCACCGGCTGGCTTCCATGGGGCGTCCTCTGCCTTGTCATCCTCGCGACCGGTGTCCTGCTGTTCGCCGGCAGGGCCCGACGCACGCCGATGTGGTGGATCGTCGGCGCCGTCGCCGTGTTCTGCGCGTCATGGCTGATCGTCAACGACGCCTCACTGGCGGCCGATTGGCGCAACGCCTCCGGCCCGACGCCGAACTTCTGGTACTCGCTGATCACCGGCTACCTTGCCCTGCCGGCGTTACTCATGCTGTTTCTGCAGCTGTCGAGCGCCACCTTCGACATCCGTCGTCCGGCCACGCTGATCGCGGACTGGTTCCTCGGATGGACGGTCAGCCCGTTCTCGCGCTGGCCGCTGCTCATCGACACGCTCGCACGGCTCGTCGATACGGCGACACATCCGGATGGCAACGATGTCACGTCGCGATCGCCGAAGACCACACTGCGCAAAATCGGCATCGCGCTGCTCATCAGCCTGCCGATCCTCTGCCTGCTGACCCCGCTGCTCATGCAGGCGGACGAGGTGTTCGCCTACGGCGTGACCCACATGTTCGAACATATCGACCTCACGGGGTTCCTCTTCCATGCCGCCGTGGTCGTCATCCCCGCGCCGTTCCTGTTCTCATTGCTGGCGAGCGTGGAAACCCGAACCACGGAGCCGGAACTCGACGGCCTGCGGCGGGCCGAGCGACGCCGCCCGTTCGACCCGACCATTGCCGCGGTGGTGCTCGGACTCGTGCTGACGTTGTACGCCGTGTTCTGCATCATCCAGTTCACGTTCCTGTTCGCTGGCGCGGGTCTGCCTGCCGGCTACACGTACGCCGAATACGCGCGTCAGGGCTTCTTCCAGCTGCTGTTCGTGGCCGCGCTCAATCTGGCGGGCTACGGCGTCGTGATGACGTTCGCGCCACGCACCAGAACGATGATCGGCCTCGAAATCGGCCTCATCACGGCGACCGTCGTGATGCTTGCCTCCTCGGCCACCCGTCTGGGCCTGTACATCGCCGCCTATGGCATGACCTGGCTCAGGTGGCTGTCGCTGACGTTCATCGCGTTGCTCGCGGTCATCCTGCTGCTGGCGCTGGTCCGTCTTTTCCGCGAACGTCTGCCGCTGATCGTCGTCGGATTCATCTTGGTACTCGTCTGGTGGGTGGCGCTGGGGCTGAGCAATCCGGACTGGGTAATCATGTCGTGGAACGCTAAACTGGGGGTATGAGCGCCCCAACCCCGCAGCAGCCGCAGCAACCACAGCAGCCTTCATACGGTCCATCCGCTTCACCGCGATCCGGGCAATCCCCACAATCTCCAGAACAGCCATACACCACGCAGCCAAACGGCCCGCACGTCCAGACGCCCCGACCCTACGGTCAAACGGCACGGCCCATGCCGCCGACATCGTTCGCACCGCCGACCTCACCGGTACCGCCGGTCTCCCCGATCTCGGCATCCTCCGCCGTACCGCCGACGCCGCCCCGGCGGAGGATGCCGACCTGGCTCGTCATTGTCATCGCCATCGTCGTGGCGATCGCGCTCAACATCGCCATCATCTTCGGCATCACCAAGGGCGTGGGCGCGCTCATCCGCTCGGCCGGCGATTATGTCAACAGCTTCCACATCGACGACATGACCGTTCATGGCACCACCCCCGCTCCCGCCCCAGCCGCGCGGCCCGATTCCGTAGGCGCCGCATTCGACAAGTACTATACGCAGGGCTACTCGTGGAAGCCATGCGATCAGGGCGACGCCTGCGCCACGTTCAAGGCCCCGTCCGACTGGTCCGACCCGAATTCGAGTCCCATCGAACTGCATGCGGCCATCCATTTCGCCGACGATATGGCCATGGGCACGGTGTTCGTCAACCCCGGCGGCCCCGGAGCTTCGGGCGCGGACTGGCTCAACGACTTCGTCAAGTACACCGCGACCGACGACCTGCGCGGGTCTTACGACATCATCGCCTTCGATCCCCGCGGCGTGGCCGACTCCACGCCCGTCACCTGCGGCGACGATCCGAAGCTGCTGGATGAGTACTTCCTCGCCGACCCGATCACCGCCGGCAATATCGACCAAAGCCGTGCGCTCGCCGACCGGTTCGGCGCAGCCTGTCGCGCGTCGAGCAGCGGAATCATCGACCACGTTGACACGCAGTCCGTGGCACGTGACCTCGATATGATGCGCGCGCTCGCCGGGCAGAATTACCTGAACTATCTCGGATTCTCGTACGGCACCTACATCGGCTCCACCTATGCGGCCCTGTTCCCCAAGCAGACGGGCCGCATCGTGCTGGACGGCGCGATCAACCCCGCCGAGGACGCGTCCACCTCGACCATCGAGCAGGCGGTCGGATTCGAGAACGCACTCACCTCGTATCTCGACGACTGCCTGAAGCATGACGGGACGAATGGTGGAAGCGACGACAGCGACGGGAACGGCAGTAGCGCCTGCCCGTTCAAAGGCATGGACGCGGCCGGTGCGAAGCAGCGAATCCAATCGTGGCTGTCGGAGGCGGACCGCCGCCCGTGGCCCACGTCCAGCGGCAAGACGGTGAACAGCGTCACGATGATGTACGGCATCATCATGCCCTTGTATTCGCAGGAGAACTGGTCGTATCTGACGAAGGCGTTCGGCGAGCTCGCTTCCGAAGGCAAGGCCGACACGCTGCTGTTCCTGGCCGACACGTATCTGGGCCGTGCGCCGAACGGCACCTACACGGACAATTCGATGGAGGCCAATCTGGCCGTCAACTGTCTGGACGACCCCGCCACCTCGGATATGGACAAAGAGGCGGAGATCGCCAAGGAACTCAATGATAGGGCGCCCACGTTCGGCCGGTTCATGGCGTACGGCAACATCGGCTGCGAGGCGCTGAGACAGGACCGGTCCCACATCGAACGGCTCGACTATTCCGCGCCCGGCGCCGACCCGATCCTCGTGGTGGGCACCACGGGCGACCCGGCCACGCCTTACCAGTCGGCGGTGAATCTCGCGAATCTGCTGAGCTCCGGCGTGCTGCTCACCTACAAGGGCGAAGGACACACGGCCTACTCCCGCACGAATTCCTGCGTGGCTGATGTCGTGGACGACTATCTCACGAAGGGCGAGGCGCCCAAGCAGGACGTGACCTGCGGCTGACAACGACGTGGCGCCGGCCCACGGTCGAAACCCGCATGCCGGCGCCACCGGTCATCAGCCATCAGCAGGAGCGCCGGAGCCGCCGATGCGGCACATGGCAATCCGGAATCCGACTGTGACCATCCGTCACGTATCGATCTTGGAGCGATCGAAGTCGTCAGCGTTGTCCACGATGAACTGCTTGCGGGGCGGCACATCGTCGCCCATGAGCAGGCTGAACACCTCGGAGGCCTGCGCGGCGTCCTCCATGCGGATGCGGCGCAGCATGCGCGTGCGCGGGTCCATGGTGGTGTCGGCCAATTGGTCGGCGTCCATCTCGCCCAGCCCCTTGTATCGCTGGATGTCGTCGGCATAGCCGATGTGTTTGGCATCCAATTCGGCGAGCTTGTCGGCCAGCTCGTCGTCCGAATACGTGTAGAGGTACTCACCCTTGTGCGAGCCGGTGAGCGCGATGCGATGCAGCGGAGGCACGGCCGCATACACGTAGCCATGCTCGATGAGCGGACGCATGTACCGGTAGAACAGCGTGAGCAGCAGGATGCGGATGTGCGCGCCATCCACATCGGCATCGGTCATCATGATGATCTTGTGGTACCGGGACTGTTCGATGTCGAAGCTCTGGCCCGAACCGGCGCCCACCACCTGGATGATGGCCGCGCACTCCTTGTTGGACAGCATCTGCGTGATGGACGCCTTCTGCACGTTGAGGATCTTGCCTCGGATCGGCAGCAGCGCCTGGAAGCCCGCGTTGCGCGCGGCTTTGGCGGTGCCGAGTGCGGAATCGCCCTCCACGATGAACAGTTCGGCCACGTCGTCGTTGCCCGGCTGGCAGTCGGACAGCTTGGCCGGCATCGACGCGGATTCGAGCGCGTTCTTGCGCCGCGTGACCTCCTTGGCCTTGCGCGACTGGATGCGCGCATGCATCTCGCCCACGATCTTCTCGAGCACGCGGCCGGACTGTTCCTTGTAGCCGCGCTTGGCGCCGGTGATCATCTCGCCGAACTGCTTGTCGGTGATGCGGGTGACGATCGGCTTGACCTGGGCTGTGCCGAGCACGTCCTTGGTCTGGCCCTGGAACTGGGGTTCGGCCACGCGCGCGGTGACCACGGCGACGAGACCGGCCTGGATGTCGTCGCGCTCCACCTTCATGGCGGAGTCCTTGAGGTTCACCTTGAGCCTGCGGGCGTTGTCCTCCACGGCCTTGCGAATCTGCTTGGTGATGGCGTTCATGAAGCCGTCCACATGCGTGCCGCCACCGGGGGTCTCCACGATGTTCACGAAACTGCGGATCACGGTGTCGTACCCGTTGACCCAGCGCAGGGCGATGTCGATGCCGCAGGTGCGTTCGAGCTCCTGGGCGTGCAGCTCGCCACCCTCGCCCACGGCCTGGGTCTCCTCCTTGTAGGTGCCCTCGCCTTGGATGCGCCAGATGTCGGAGATGGGCTCTCCCTTGGACAGGAAGTCCACGAAATCCTTCACACCGCCGGTATGACGGAACTCCACGACGCGCGGGTGGGCCGGCTGCTCGCCGAACGCGCCGTCGGACATCTCGCCGGATGCGCCGAAGGAGAAGTCCTCGTCCCGTTCGCCGGCGTCAGTGGCATTCCCCTCGCTCCCGTCCGAACCGTTTTCGGATGGGACGTCCACAATCCGAGCGTCCGCCCCGGATGTCGGCTCCGGGGCATCGGCTTTCGCGCCGGCGCCCGACGAATCCTCCGCGGCCGACGGCTCAATCGTTTCGGACGAGACTCCGTCGCCCGTCTCCGACACGTTCTCGTCCGGCACATTCTCGTCGACGATGGCGATCTTGAGCCCCGGCACCAGGAAGCTGGTCTGACGCACGCGGTCCACGAGCTGTTCGTATGAGAACTCGGCGGTCTTGTTGAAGATCTCCGGGTCCGCCCAGTAGCGGATGCGGGTGCCGGTGGTCTTGGGACTCACCGTGCCGATGATCTCGAGTTCGGTCGGACGGTTCTTGCGGGTGCGTTTGAATGGTGAATCCGGGGAGGGATTGGCCGGGTCGGCGTCCGTGTAGACGCCCGGATGGCCTTGGTGGAAAGCCATGTGATGGGTTTTGCCTTCGCGGTCCACCTCCACGTCGAGTCGCGAGCTCAGGGCGTTGACCACCGAGGAGCCCACACCGTGCAGGCCGCCGACCGCGTTATACGAGGAATTGCCGAACTTCGCTCCGGCGTGCAGCTTGGTGAGCACCACCTCCACGCCGGACAGTCCGGTCTTGGGTTCCTTGTCCACCGGGATGCCTCGGCCGTTGTCCGCCACCTCCACGGAACCGTCGGTGTGCAACGTCACGACGATATTGGTGCAGAAGCCAGCCAGAGCCTCATCCACCGAATTGTCGATGATCTCCCACAGGCAGTGCATAAGACCTTGGGAATCGGTGGTACCGATGTACATGCCGGGACGCTTGCGTACCGCGTCCAGACCCTCAAGGACGGCAAGGTCCTTGGCGCCGTATTCTTCTGTGGCCATAGTCCTTTTCTATCTCTACACACATCAGGCATCCCCGCCGGGCGGGGAAGCCAAAACGGACGGTTCCGTCCGCTGACAACCTGTCGGATGGACTGCCGACGGATGGTTCCTCGCGTGACCGTGGCTGCCGAGCGGTCGCCCAACGGATGGCTCCGCGCCCGATGTCCCACCGAGTTATCCGGTTCCTCGCGTAATCACCTACCGAGCCGTGTCCAACGGATGGCTCCGTCGCTGGACAGTCCACTGGACTGTCCGGCTCCTCGCGTGATCGCGCTGCCAAGCGGCGCGATCACTGATCCAAGAAGTCGCGCAGCGTCTGCGAACGGGACGGGTGGCGCAGCTTGGACATGGTCTTGGATTCGATCTGGCGGATGCGCTCGCGAGTCACGCCGTACACGCGGCCGATGTCGTCCAAGGTCTTGGGCTGTCCGTCCTCCAGACCGTAGCGCATCTTGATGACGCCGGCCTCACGCGGCGAGAGCGTCTCGAGCACCTGCTTGAACTGCTCCTGCAGCAGGGAGAACGCCACGGCGTCGGACGGGGCGATGGCGTCGGTGTCCTCAATGAGATCGCCGAACTCGGAATCGCCGTCCTCGCCGAGCGGGGTGTGCAGCGAAATCGGCTCACGACCGTACTTCTGCACCTCCTGAACCTTCTCGACCGGCATGTCGAGCTCGCGGGCCAGCTCGTCGGGCGTGGGCTCGCGGCCGAGGTCCTGCAGCATCTGGCGCTGGACGCGGGAAAGCTTGTTGATGACCTCCACCATGTGCACGGGCACGCGGATGGTGCGAGCCTGATCGGCCATGGCGCGGGTGATGGCCTGACGAATCCACCATGTGGCGTACGTGGAGAACTTGAAGCCCTTCTTCCAGTCGAATTTCTCGACAGCGCGGATAAGACCCAGATTGCCTTCCTGAATCAGATCGAGGAAGAGCATGCCACGGCCGGTGTACCGCTTGGCCAGGGAGACCACGAGTCGCAGGTTGGCCTCGAGCAGATGGTCCTTGGCCTTCTTGCCGTCCGCGGCAGCCCACTTGAGCTCGCGCTTGCGCTTGAAGTCCATCTTGTCGCTCTCGGTGTCGAGCAGGTGCTGGGCGTACAGGCCGGCCTCGATGCGCTCCGAGAGGTCCACCTCCTGCTCGGCGTTCAGCAGGCTCACGCGGCCGATCTGCTTCAGGTAGTCCTTGACCGGGTCCGCGGTGGCGCCCGCGGAGATCACACGACGCTTCGGATTGCCGGCGGGAATGATGTTCTCATCCTCGTCGTCCGTGTCGGAGACCACGTAGGCGCCCTTCTCCTTGGGCACTTCGGGGGTCTTCGGCTTGGACTCCTCCTCATCCTCGTCGTCCACGTCCTCATCCTCGAGGTCGTCGTCCTGCTCGTCCTCTTCCTCGGCCAGATCGTCGTCCTCGGCGTCGACGTCGTCCACGTCCTCGTCGAGGTCATCCACGTCGAGGTCGGCGTCGTCCACGTCCTCATCCTCGTCGAGGTCGGCGTCAAGCTGGGACTTCTCGTCCTTGGGCTCGTCCTCGGCGGTGTTCTTGGCGGCCATCTTGCGCGTGGTCTTCCGGGCCGGCCCCTTGGTCTCGGTCTTGGCCGACCGTGTGGTCTTGCGCGCGCCGGTCTTGCGCGTCGTGGTCTTGGAGCTGGCCTTCTTCTCCGTGTCTTCGCTCGAATCGGTTGCCTGCTTGGTTGCCGTCGTTTCCTTCGTGGCCAAAACTGCTCCTCCTGATCTCTCGCCGTGGGCCCGTATACCATATGGGCCCACTTCTGGCAAGGGCAAATCGTCAACTATGTGAGTAAACCACCCTCTACGGACGATTATTCCCGCAGCGATCGCGTCGGGACGCCGCCGGAACCGTGGGAACAGCCCGGCGGCGCGCCTCCGCGTCCGCCATTCGGCCCGTGCCGGGCACCTATACGACTATCCGCCCATCGAAGGCCTTCCGGTCTGGCACCATGCCGGCGCCACGCCCCTGTCGGCCGCCGAGAAGATCATCGCGGCCAGCGAACAGTCCTCGTCGAGCAACAGGCATTGCAACGCGAACTCCATCGCCTTGGGCTCGCCCATCCACCACAGCACGTAGGAGGCCACCGCCAACGGTTGCACGCAGTACGGCACCGGCGCGGCGATGGCCATCTCGAGCATCAGATCGACGCCCGTACTGCAACGGTCCATGTCCGGCACGATGCCTTCGTCCTCGAACGCCCACGTCAGCAGCCGGCTCATGGTGCGTTTGGTGCGCGCCTGATGCGGGCGCGCGGCGAATTCCATCAGCTGGCTTTTCGGACAGTGCCGCTCGTCGATCACCAGGGACAGGATGAGCGCGTCCCGGATCGACAGGGTCTCGCGCATCCCTGCCACAAGGGCCATCATCGTGCCACGCTCCACCGGACTGCGCCCGTCCAGCCCCTCGAGCCAGTCGTCCAGGGGCTCGTCCACCCAGTCGGCGTTGGCCGCCTGAATGCCGCGACGGTGACGGTCCTCGCGGAATTCGGCAACCATGCGCTCAAGCTCGTCGTAGTCGAACGGGTCCATGAACTCCTCCCCGTCCTCGCATGCGAAGTCCAGATATCGCCCCTGCTCCCGGTATTCGTCGAAGCAACGCTCCTCGGCGCGGGACCGGTCCGGTCGCGTCTCGCGCGGGCGCCGTCCGCGGCCGCCGCGTGCGGAAGCGTGCGGTTGCTCGTATGGCATTTCATATGACATGTTGTCCTCCTTGACGACGCATGGTTTGTCGCCCATGCATGGCTATGCGCGGCGCCGGTTCTCCGGCCGCGCCCGCCCGGATTGGGGCGTGATGCCCACTATGGCGCGGCAACGGAGATGGCGCCGCTCCGATCCGGTCATGTGGTTCCAGCTTCGCGACCCTTGATTTTCCAACGTTCTTGTGTTCTCCATACCCTGTGGATAAGTTAGAGGCATGTGGACAACCGATCATGACCTCGCCATCATCGAACCGCGCATCGTCGAACTGGTGCGTGAATTGACGGACGCCCCCGCCACCGGGGCGGTGGCCGCCGCGCTCCGACCGGTGATGGACCAGGTCGTCGAGCAGGCCGTGGCCTCCAGCGAGGGCGGCAAGCGGCTGCGCGCGCTGCTGACGCTCGCCGCGTTCGACGCGCTGCGGGCGGATACTGCCGCCGACGCTGCCGACCCAGCCGACTCTGCCGACCCCGAACGCGCGTCGATGGCCGATCTCGCCTGCGCCATCGAAGTGTTCCAGACGGCGGCGCTGGTGCATGACGACATCATCGACGAGTCCGATTTGCGCCGCGGCAAGCCGAGCGCCCACCGCGCGCTCGAACATGCCGTGCACAGCGGGGTCATCGGCCGTGGACTCGGCCTGATGCTGGGCGACATCCTGGCCACCGCGTGCATCGAGATCGCGCGACGCGCCTCGCAAGGGCTCAATAACGCGGCATCCATCGACGAGGCGTTCCTCACCATGCAACGCGAGGTGGAGATCGGCCAGGTGCTCGATCTGGGCGTGGAGATGACCCCGCTGGACGACCCGGAGGCGCTCGCCGACGCCTCGCTCAACGTGTTCCGCTGGAAGACCGCCAGCTACACCACCATCGCACCGCTGCTGTTCGCCTTCCTCGCCGCCGGCTTCGCCCCGGAGCGCGCGCGGGCCCACGCGCTGGCCATCGGCGGGCCGCTCGGCGTCGCATTCCAGTTGGCGGACGATCTGCTGGATGTCATCGGCTCGAGCCGAAACACCGGCAAACCGGTGGGCGGCGACATCCGCGAAGGCAAGCACACGGTGCTGCTGGCCGACGCGTTGGCCGGCGCGCGAGCGGACGAGCGAGAGGAGCTCATCGCCATGTTCATGGCATCCCATCGCAGTGAGGAGCAGGTGGCGCGCGCGATCGCGCTGTTCGAATCCACCGGCGCCATCGAGCGGTCGCGCGCACGCATCGGGAGCCTCTGGCGCGAATCCCGCACGGCCATCGCCGCCCTCGGCCTGTCCGGGGAGCGCGAGCGGAGGCTCACCGACGCATGCGCCCGGTTCGTGCCCGAATCGATGCGGTGAATTCTTCGCAATCCTCCCCGGCATGCGTAGCCCGGCCCATGTAGACTGAACATGTTCAGCAGTGATTCAAAGGAACCGAACAGCACAACATGAGTGAGAACGAGCCCGCACCAATGATCGAGGGACGCTACCGCATCGTGCGCAACATCGCCGAGGGCGGCATGGCGACCGTCTACGAGGCCGTGGATGAGCGTCTGGGACGCACCGTGGCGCTCAAGGTCATGCACACGCAGCTCGCGCAGGGCCCGCATCGGCAGCAATTCGTGGAGCGGTTCCGCCGCGAGGCCAATTCCGCGGCCGCGATCGCCAATCCCCATGTGGTGCAGGTCTATGACACCGGCGAATACAACGGTCTTGATTTTCTGGTGATGGAATACGTGCATGGCGTGAATCTGCGCCACGAAATGAACGCTCAGGGCACGTTCTCGGTGCGCGAGACGCTGCGCGTGGTGGCGGAGACGCTGGACGGACTCGCCGCGGCGCATCGCATCGGCGTGGTGCACCGCGATATCAAGCCCGAGAACATCCTGCTCAACGACCGCGGGCATGTGCAGATCACCGATTTCGGTCTGGCCAAGGCCGCCAGCCAGGCCACGCTGAGCTCCACCGGCATGCTGCTGGGCACGGCCGCCTATCTGGCGCCCGAGATGATTGAGAAGAACCAGGCCACTGCACAGGGCGACCTGTATTCCGTGGGCATCATGGCATGGGAGATGCTGGCCGGCAAGGTGCCGTTCGACTCCGACAATCCGGTGACGCTGGTGTTCAAACATGTGCATGAGGACGTGCCGTCCGTGGCGACCGTGTGTCCCGGCATCGACCCGTCCGTGGCGGCGTTCATCGCCCATCTGACCGCGCGCAGGGTCGAGGACCGGCCCGTCGACGGCATGACCGCAGCCGAGGAGCTGCGCCGAATCGCCGCCAAACTGCCAATGCCGGCGTGGCAGTACCGTCTGCATACCGAACCGACAGGCACCGGACGGACCGATGCCACCGCCCCGGCGCTGGTGGGCGCCATCGGTTCGCCTGCGGGCGCCGCTTCCCAGCATGCGGCTGCCGCAGAAGCGGGCGACATCAACGACACCACACTCCCGTCCAAGGCGAATGGTGGTGGTGCCGGTGCATCCTCAGGCACTTCTGCCACCACCGCCGTTCCCGCTTCCCCGTCCTCGCAGCCGACGTCCCAGGAAATTCCGGTGCCCCCTGCGCCTCCGGTGGCACCCACCACGGCCATCGACCCCGGCAAGACGCAGGCCGTGCCGCAGCCGGGTAGCGAAACGCAGGTGCTCTCCCCGCTCGACCCGTTTGCCCAGGCCATCACGGGCGCGGACGGGTCCGTGTCCGCATCCGATGGCGGAACGCCGGAAATCGGTCAGCATGCGGACGATGTCGTCATCGCGAAGCCCTGGTGGAAGCGCGCGCCATTCATCGTCACGATGGTGGTCGTGCTGGTGCTCGCCCTGATCGGTTCGGGAGGCGGCTGGTGGTGGTTCGCCGGACCGGGCAGCTACTGGAACGTGCCGCAGCCGCAGGATGTCACCTGCTCGGCCGACGGCACTGCATGCCCATTGACCGGCGCCGACTGGACCACGTATGAGAGCACGCTCAAGGCGCTGGGCATCCCCTACGAGACCACGCAGGAATACAGCGATGACGTCGCCGAGGGCAAGATCGTCTCGGCATCCGTCGCCGGCGACGATGCGGTGGTGAACAGCCGCATCAGCAAACGGCACGACCAGAAACTCGATATCGTGGTCTCCCGCGGTATCAGAATGGCCACCATCCCCGCCGACATCCTCGACGCGAGTTCCGCCAACGGCAAGAGCCCGCTCGACGCCTTGAAGAAGGCCGGATTCACGAACGTCAAGCATGATTCGTCCAAGGACGAGTACTCGATGGACAAGCCCGAAGGCGCGGCGCTGACCATCTCCCCCGATCCGGGGACCACGGCCAAGCACAACGCCGAGGTGACCGTCACGTTGAGCAAGGGCCCGATGCCGGTGAGCATGCCGGACATCGTGGGCAAGACCAAGGACGAGATGCAGGCGGCGCTGAGCGAGCTCAAGCTCACCGCCAACGTCACCGAGCAATACGACGACAAGATTCCGGCCGGGGAGGTCATCTCCGCCTCGCAGCAGGCCGGCGCTCAGCTCAAGTGGGGCGACACGGTGGACGTCGTGGTCTCCAAGGGCCCGGAAACCACGGTGCTGCCCAACGTGGTGGGCATGAAGTACGACGACGCCGCCGCACAGCTCAAGAAGCTGGGCTTCACAGTGAAGAAGTCGGCGCCGTTGGGCGACATCACCCATGAGGTGCGCGTGCAGAGCCCCAAGGCCGGCGAAACGGTCCGTCTGCGCGACGAGAACGGCACCCCGACCACCATCACCCTCACCGTGGTGTGACCGGTGTGCTTTCTCTCGGATTCCGCAGATTCCGAGGGAAATCGATGAATCCGGTAATTGTCGCTTGATTCCGATGGCTCTGATTGTCCATTACTTCGTGATGATGCCAAGACTTCGTGGGATAATCCTCAGCCAAATGGGACGAGACGTAAGTCAGCGACGATGCCATGTTACGTTTCGTGCCGTTTGACCATGCCAAAACGGGACGAAACGTAACATCATGTCGTTGGAAAGTTACGTTTCGTCCCGTTATCGTCGGCAAGGCATCGTGACGTCCCCTATCGGATTGCATTGTGGCCCGGCCAAGCGAGCCGCAAGTTCAAGGAGCCAGACAGAACTACTTGCCAGCCTCCCCGGACTCCGACTCGGCGGTACCGGCATCGGCGGCCTTTGCGGCCTCGGCCTCCTTGGCGGCCTTGAGCTCCGCCTTGACCTTCTGGGCGTACTCGTTCACGTATTCCTGCCCGCTCATCTCACGAATCGCGGCGGATACACGGTCCGTGAGCGCGCGCAAATCGTCGTGCGTGATCTCGTCGGCCGGCTTCTTCTCCACATCAATGGGCTTGCCGTATTTGACCTGGGTGCGGCCCTTCTTCGGAATCGTGGTGCCGATGGGTTGCAGCAGATTCGAGCCGATGATGGCGGTCGGTACGATCGGGCAACCGGTCTCCAGCGCCAGACGCGCCACGCCCGTGTGACCCTTGTACATGCGACCGTCGGGGCTGCGCGTGCCTTCGATGTGAATGCCGAACAGGTGGCCGTCCTCGATGATCTCGCGCGCATGCTCAAGCGCACCAAGCGACTTGTTGCCGCCGGAACGGTCCACCGGGAACACACCCACTGACGTGAACCACCACTTCTTGAACTTGCCCTTGATGCCCTTGCCCTCGAAATACTCGGCCTTGCCCATGAAATGCACCATGCGCGGGCAGGTGATCGGGATGAGCGCATCGTCGATGACGGCCAGATGGTTCGCGGCGATGATGGCGCCGCCGGTGCGTGGCACGTTGTTGAGGCCCGTGACAGTGGGGCCAAGACGATGACGGGCAATGGGACCGAAGACCTTGACGAAGAACCAGTACAGCACTTGGCGTTTCCCTCCCTGCGCGGTGGGGCGACAGATTACAGTGGTATATATGACTGACCTCAACAATACCAACGCGGCTGACGAGCCCACAACACCGACGCCGAATGACGGTGCGATTCCCGGCAATTCGGCCGGAGTCCCCGCCGGCGGGCCGGCGCACGCCTCGGCGTCAGGCACATCCCCGTCCGGTTCCCCGGCCCCAGCTGACCTCGGCAACCTCGACGAGGCGTGGGCGGCGTTCGAGGCCGAGCACAAGGCCGATCTCCATGACGTGGCCTCCTCGCGGCAGGCCAGGAAGTTCGAAAAGCAGGCGAAGCGCCGCGAGAAGGAGGCGCTGCTGTCCGTCGACGACCTCGACATGGGTGTGTTCACCGATGACGCGAAGCCGTTGGGCGGCGGGCTGGGCGGCAGCCTACGCGACCGTCTGCACGGCGGCAAGCGCACTTCACGCAACCGCACCGACATCCCGAACGGGGATTCGCACGACGGCGGGGCCGCAGGAAGCACTTGGGGCGACGGGGACAACCCGCAACGCGGGCCGCGCGATTTCACCGGTCGGAGCTGGCTGGACACCGATGATGTGATGGACCAGTACGATGACGGCGGCTTCACTCCCCCGAACCCGGAGCTCGGCCCGGTCAGAACCTCCACCGCACTGCTGGTGGCATTGCTGGTCATCGGATTGGCGGGCACCATCGTGATGGTGCTGGTGCCGAGCCTCTATGGAATCCCAGTCGTGAGCGCGCTGCTCAACATCGCATTCGGGCTGTGCACCATACTCGGCTTGGGCGGGCTCATCGTCAAGGCCTTGAACCGCAAGGATCGCCCCGGCGACAAGGGCGGCTTCTACGACGACGGCGCGAGGGTGTGAGTCCCGCCGCCGTTCTTGGCTCCCTTCTCTGAGGGGAGCCAAGAACGGCTCACGAAGCGAAGTCGATGGACTCCTGCAGTTCGGCGATCATCGACTTGGCGGCATCCAGCGGCTTGCGCTTGCCGAACACCACATCCTGCTGATACCGCACAATCATCTTGTCCAGTTCGGAGGCGCCGTTGGGTACCACGGCCGGCGACTTGCCCACGGTCGGCTTGATGGCGTCAACGAAATCGAGAGACAGCTTGTCCGTGCCGACGGCGTCCTTCGCCAAGGATTCGCGGATGCCGTTGTTCGCCGGAATGCCGCGCTCCGTGCCCAGAATCGTGCCGGCGTCACCGTCGTTGATGAGATAGTCCACCAGCATCGCAGCCTCCGCCGGATGCTGCGAGCCCGAAGAAAT
>NZ_JFAO01000016.1:0-85974 GCF_006408945.1 Bifidobacterium sp. UTBIF-78 | reverse complement strand
TTTCGACATCGCGTCCGCTATCCGGTCCCCAAACCATCACGGGAACCGATCCCCCACACCAACGCGTGTGGGACGTCTAATTGAAGATTTGCGGCGGTCATGGCCCAGGAGAGACGCCCGGCATCCATTCCGAACCCGGAAGCTAAGGCCTGGCACGGCGATGGTACTGCACCCGAGAGGATGTGGGAGAGTAGCACACCGCCGCACCACACGTTAACAAGGAGCCCCGATGGAGACAATCCACCGGGGCTCCACTCATATACACACACCCTCGACCGGAACACCAACCCCCGCCAGGGCTCCCCGCATTCCCACACACCCCGAAACAACAGCCCAACACGACGACACCCCGCACGGGAACATGACGGACGGCATCCGCCCCCCACAGGCGCGAAACACCCACGACCGCCGGCCCCGACGCGGACGGCGGCCGCACGATGACGACAACCAACCCCCACAGCCAACCAAACCACGTCCTCCAGCCCCCGCAACGGGCCGCACACCACACAACACACAAAACCACAACAACGACGTTGGACCCAACACCCCGCACAAGGATCAACGAAAGATCCGACACACCCGACAGCATTTCCATGGAAACCGGGTCATGTAAGAGTCCGATGCCCAGCACCATGCTCAGCACTGTGTCCGCAACTTGCCAAAACACAGTATTGGGCCCGAAATGGGGTGGGGCTTAGACGGCAGAAGGTCAGAATGCCCCTGTGCCAAGGCTTCAAATCGTTCATAATGTATGTTCGCTTTTCCACCAAACAGCAAATCGACGCACAAAAACGGACAAAAACGCACATTTTCGCTACTGTTTGGTGTAGAATGAGGGGCGAAGGCAAGATACTTCAAGGAGGAAACATGACCACAGTTCTGGTTACGGGCGGCGCCGGCTTCATCGCCACCCACACCGATGTCGAGTTGTTGGAGAAGGGCTACGATGTCGTCTCCGTTGACAACTATGGCAACTCATCTCCGATCGCGCTCGACCGCGTCGAGCAGATCACCGGCAAGAAGATCAAGCGCTATGACGGCGACGTGCGTGACGAAGCCCTCATGAACCGCATCTTCGACGAGAACCCGATTGACTGGGTCATCCACTTCGCTGGTTTGAAGGCCGTTGGCGAGTCCGTGGCCAAGCCAATTGAATACTACGACAACAACCTCTACTCCACGCTGGTGCTGCTGAAGGTCATGCGCGCGCACAACGTGAAGAAGATCATCTTCTCCTCCTCCGCCACTGTGTACGGCACCCCGAAGGAACTGCCGATCACCGAAGAGACCCCGACCGGCGGCACCACCAACCCGTACGGCACCTCCAAGCTGTTCCAGGAGCAGATTCTGCGTGACGTTCATGTGGCCGACCCCGAGTGGACCATCGTGCTGCTGCGCTACTTCAACCCGGTCGGTGCGCACGAGTCCGGCCTGCTGGGCGAGGACCCGAAGGGCATCCCGGCGAACCTGACCCCGTACGTGGCCAAGGTGGCCATCGGCGAGCTCAAGGCCGTGCAGGTCTTCGGTGACGACTACGACACCCCGGACGGCACCGGCGTGCGCGACTACATCCACGTTGTCGATCTGGCCAAGGGTCATGTGGCGGTCATCGATCACATCGACAAGCAGGGCGTGTTCGTCTACAACCTTGGTACTGGTCACGGCTACTCCGTGCTGGAGGTCATCAAGGCTTACGAGAAGGCCGCCGGTCACCCGATTCCGTACGTGATCAAGCCCCGCCGTCCCGGCGACATCGCCGCCTGCTACGCCGACGCCTCCAAGGCCGAGCGCGAGCTTGGCTGGAAGGCCGAACTGACCATCGACGATATGGCCGCTTCCTCCCTGAACTGGCAGACCAAGAACCCGAATGGTTTCCGCGACGCCAAGTGATATCCATGGGATTCCGACCTCTCCCGCAAGAAATGTACTGATAATTGCCCACTAGCGGGGGTCGGGTCGCATAACGAGTTGAGGGGAGTCATGGCTCATGTAAGCCATGACTCCCCTCAACTCGTTTGATGGCATTGTCGCGTCAGAACGCCGGCAGGAGCGACTGTTGTCGCCCCAAAACAAAGCGGTACGGAGAGACCGCAGAGCCTTACACAATCCGCCGGTCGGCGGCCCATCGCGTCAGCTCGGTGCGGTTCGACAGCTGGAGCTTTCGGAGCACCGAGCTCACATGCGTCTCCACCGTCTTGATGGAAATGAACAGTTCGGCGGCCACTTCCTTGTAGGTGTACCCACGCGCAATCAGACGCATCACCTCCTGTTCGCGGGCGGAGAGCCGATCGAGCTCCTCATCGCGAATCGGTGCGCCGTCCCCGTCGCCGCCCAGCGGTGCGCCTTGGAATGCAGACAGGACGAATCCAGCCAATTTCGGCGAAAACACCGCATACCCCTCGTGCACCTGCTTGATCGAGGAGATGAGATCGGTGCCGGTGATCGTCTTGGTCACATACCCTCGCGCGCCGGCGCGAATCACCGATCCCACATCCTGCGGCGCGTCCGAAACGGACAACGCCAGAAACACGGTGGTGGGGGAGTAGGGGCGTGACTTCAGCAGGATTTCCGCCCCGCCACCGCCTTCGCCGCCCGGCACATGCACGTCCAACAGCACTACCTGCGGTTTGGTCTGCGCGATCATGGCCACAGACCCCGGTACGTCGGCAGCCTGCCCCACGATGTCGAATGAATCGCGCAGGGTGGCGATTACGCCCGCTCGGAACATTTCATGGTCATCGACGACCTCTACACGGATCTTCTCAGGTTCACTCATGGTTCCTATTGTCTCTCTTTGCATTGGGAATTACGTATTTGGGGAATTACGTATTGCTTATTACCGATGTCCCGCAGTGCCCGCCGCGTACGTCGTGTCCAAAGCAGACACGGCAGTTGTGACACTGTGACGGCACTGCGACATCGGCGGTATCAGGCTATGCGCGGCAGATTGACGTCGGTATTCGCCGGCTGCTGGCGAGGCGCGCGAGACGGCGGCGGAGTCCGCGTCTGACCGGGGTCGCCTCCTGTACCACTTCTGAACCCGCCGGCAGAGCCGTTTCCGGCACCGCCGGCCGCACCGCCCTGCATCGCAATCGGCATATGCATCCTGACCTCGGTGCCCCATCCGGTCCGGGAAACGATCTCCACGCTGCCCCCGCGCCGCCTGATGCGTCCGATGATCGACTCGCGGATGCCCAGCCGGTCCGGTGGAATCGCATCCACGTCGAAACCATGGCCATGGTCTCGCACGAACACCTCGACCAACGAAGGCGTGGCTTCGCAATACAACGCAATCGGTTCGCCGCCATGGGTGATGGCGTTGACCAACGCCTGACGGGTGGCGTCCAACAGCGCATCGGTCTGCGCACTGGGCCTTGCGTCTCCCACAATCACCACTTCGATCGGTTTGCCGTGCTCATCCTCCACCTGCGCTGCAATCTGTTTCAGTCCCGTACCCACCGAACGGTCGGACGTGGATCGCTCCTGATACAGCCATTCACGCAGCTCCCGTTCCTGAGCGCGGGCCAACGTGAAGACGGTGTCCGGCTCCTTGTCGTGCAACTGGATCAACGCCAGCGTCTGCAACACCCCATCATGCAGATGGGCGGTCATATCCGCGCGCTCCTCCTCGCGCTCCTTGAGCGCCTGTTCGTGGGAAAGCCGCTGCAGCAGCGCGCCGGCCCACGGCATCACCGCCACCACCATCGCGGCGACCATCACAAATCCGGAGGCCATGATGCGACGCGGCGAGGTTCCCCAGCCCGTATAGGTGACGTTGCCCACATACACGGTCCAGCCCACGAAGATCAGCGCGATGCCGCCGAGCATGGACAGCAGCTGCGCGCCTTGGGGAGATGGATTCATCCATGCCAGTGCGATGCCGGCCAGCATCATTAGCAGCGGCAGTATGACGGTGTTGTCCACACCGGTGCTCGCCAGCAACAGGCCGATGCCCATCAGCGCGATGCCGCTGAGCGCCACCAGAGCCGGTTTTGGGGCCCGCTTCACTGCATCCGCCAGTGATTCCGGGGCGGAAGTGTCAGCCGCATCGAGCATGGGGTCTACAGGGAGGGCGGCTCCGCCGGGGCCGGGCGTCGAAGTCGGGTTTATGGCATGTACGGCAGGGCCGAACGCGGCGGTGCCGTACACGCCGGACGCATGGCCGGTGGTGCCGAACCCGTCGGCTCCACGTCCGTCCTCACGTCCGGCCCTGCCCCCGTCCCCATATCCGGGAACATGGGATGCGCCGGTTCCGAATCCGCCGGCGCTGACACCGTAAGTTCCGAATCCGCCGAAGCCGATTGGTGATATCGGCTGATTGCCGCGCGCGAGCGGTGCCTGAGCGACTGGTGCCGTACGGGCTGCGGCCGATGCCGCTGCAACCGGGTCGCCGGCGGGCATGAAAATCCACAGGAACACGTACCCGATGATGCCGGCGCCGTACAGCAGAGTCAGTGCGAGGAACACCATCCGTACCCATACCACGGATATGCCCAGATGCAGCGCGATGCCCTTGCAGACGCCGGTGAGCCAGCGGCCGCGTTTCGGTCGCATCAGCGGCATCCGGGCTGGCAGCATCGGTTCCGGAGGTAGGGTCGGGGTTGGATTCATAGTTCCATTGTGCCGCGTCCAGGGTGGTGACACCGAGGTTTCAACAGGGGTTCAGGGAACAATCAGGGTGTTCCCCGGCCGGTATGGCAGCGGCGTGTTGCTGTAATGGAATCATGAGCAATCCAACGGTGAATCCTTATCAGCCGCAGCCGAACAAGGCTCTGCGGCGCTTCTTCTCATGGATACGGTCCAGCTGCATCGTCCGAGGCGACGATCGATGGATCGGCGGCGTCTGCAGCGGAATCGCGGCGCGCTTGGGCTGGAGCCCGACCTTGGTGCGCGCCCTGATGATCGTATCCACACTGGTGTTCGGCTTCGGCGCCGCACTGTACGCGTTCGGCTGGTTCCTGCTTCCGGACGTCCGCAATGGCCGCATCCTTGGCGAGGATCTCGTCAACGGCCGCTGGAACTGGAACTGTCTCGGATGCTTCCTGTTCATGGCCGTGGCCTTGGTGATTCCCGGCGCCGGGTGGGTCTGCATCGGGCTGGCGGCCGTGGTGCTGTGGGCGTTGGTGACGAGCGGCATCCGTCAGCGGGAAGGCTACGGGTTCGGTTATCGCGGCGGACGCCCCGGTCCGTCCGCCGCGCCATCCTCGGGGCCGTATGCCGCGCCGAATGGTGGCCCATACCCTGGTCCCGGCGCCTCTGGCGCTCCATATGGCGGGCCATATAACGGTCCCTATAATCCTCCGTTTGTCCAGCCATCCAACGGTTCGCATATGGGTCCTGCCGGCCAGCACCCGTACGTTCCCGGCTATGCCGGAGCCAATGGGGCTGGTCGGGGCGCGGGCCAGACGCCGTTCACTCCCGTCACTCCCGTCAATCCGGTCATGACGCCAGCCGCCCCCGCTAGCCCTATGGCTCCAACGAATCAGCATCCGCCTTTCTACGGTGCGCCGGGTGCAGGTGATCCGTATGCGGGCCCGATGCCGGCCTCCGGTTCCTACGCCGTGCCGTCGCCTGTACCGGACGGCCATCCGCACTCCCAACGACGCAAGCCGGCCGGCCCGATTCTGGTGCTCGCTGTGCTCGGATCGATGCTGATTTCCATTGCCGCGATCATGGCGATCATCAATGTGAACGATTTCGGTCTGGCCCCTATTGTGGAGCTGGTCACCGTTTGGAGCGCGGCGGTGTGCATCGTAATGGGCATCATCGTGGTGATTCTGGGAGTTCGCGGACGACGCGCCGGCGGGCTGATTCCGTTGGGACTGATCGCCGGTGCCTGCGCCGTGGCCATGATTATCGTGTCCGGTACGTTTTCGGCGTATTACTACGACATCACCCATAACGACGGAACTTATGCGGCAAGCGTGAACCTAAGCGCAAGCGAGAACTCCGAGAACGGGTATGGCATGAACGAAATCCAAGTGGGCGACACCATGGTGGCCGATTCCAGTACACGCACGCTCGACGTGCTCAAGCAGGGTGTCTCGTTCGTCGGCGACAGCTATGAGAACAGCAAGGCGATTCTTGACTTCTCCGCTTGGCCGGACATGCATTCGTCGCATGAAATCGAGCTTATGGATGGCCGCAAAAGCACCTCCAACTGCCCGGTCGGCGACATCACGATCGCCGCGTATCAGTCGCAGGTGCATATCATTCTGCCGAGCGGCTGCTCGTACGGCTTCGGCAGCACCGGATATGGCTACGTACTCAGCGATTCCGTGGGCGGCAAATACGAGGCCGCATCCGTTGATTCGGCGCGCTGGCCCGCCACGGTATTCGGCTTCGACGGATTGCTGGGGAACGGTTTCAGCGAAGCCGGCTTCTCCGACATGACCGGCGACGATTACGTGTGGATGAATGATTACGACAGCATGCCGTCGAAGGGTCCCGAACTGCTTATCAGGGTCCCGTATGCGCTCGAAGGACGGGTGAACGTGGTGTACGTCTCGAATTGGGAGGATCTGACATTCCGCCAATTCGACAATCTGCACGGCACGGAATCCGGGCGTCGCGAACGGCAGGATTACATCAACAGCACCTTGCCCGACGAGTCGGGACCTGACGATGATTCCGCATCCGGCGGATCTACGTCATCTGATTCGAATGATTCGAAGGAATCGAAGGAGTCGAAAGAATCGTCTGATTCGGACGGTTCGCAGCCGTCGGAATCCTCTGATCAACGCCAGCAGGAGGGCAAGCAATGAGCGACGATACCAAACAGTTCACGACACGGCCCATGACCGTTGAGGACGTGACCGTCACCACGGCGATGCCGTCGGCCGAACGCCCCGTCGATGAGACCCGCGTGCTCAGGACGGATGATGACGCCGATGCGGCTGCCAAAACGGAGGTCATCGATCAGCCGGTGATCAATGCCGATTCCGCGTCGGATTCGGACCCAGCGCCGATTGCGGTTGCCGGGGATGCGTGTGACAAGGATGTCCCCATCGGTGATTTGCCCTTGAAGGGCGAGTCGATTCCGCCGGCCGACGACGTGCCGCTGTACGGCGAGACGGTTGATGCGAAGCATACGGATGATGTGCCGTCCGTCTCGCGGCCGAAGACGCCGCAGCCGGAAACATCGCAGAAGCCACAGCCTGTGGCGGGGGATGGTGCGGCGGCGTCCGGGATTGGTGGCGGCTCGTCATCGGCCGGTGCCGAAGACGCCGGCAAACCCGGCGGACCCGATACCTCCGACACATCCCCGAATAAGCGTGGCGTCAGCATCCCCACCGTCGTCTTCGGGCTGCTGGGACTGCTCATCGGCGTCGTGGCGATGGTGTTCGGGCTGGTGTTCCCGAACACGCTGATTCCGGCGTTCACCGCCGGACCCCAGATTGTTGTGGCCGTGGCCTGCGCCGTGGTCGGCGTGATACTCGTGATCGTCGCCGTCGTGTGGGCCGTGATGGGGGCCGTCAAGAGCGGGCGAAACGCGGCGGCATAGCTGTGGCTGGCCGGCATCCGTGTCCTTTTGCCGGGGCGCGGGTCGCCGGCGGCCGGGAACGAGGATAGTGATTCGGCCTGCTGACGGACGAACCACCATCGAATCCGTATCGAATCGTCATCGAATCACCAATGAACCCGACCGCCGAGCCGGGGGCTTCCGGCGAACGATGTTGCCGACCGGACGTATACGGAGTACACCTGTTGGCGGTTCAGCGGTCACCCGAAGTCAGATGGAGGCGCATATGAAACGGATGTTGCGCGTGACGGTCATGGCGGTGGCACTGCTGTTGGCGTTCGCCACGTTGGGCTGGGCCATGACCCCGCGCTGGAGCATCCAACCATATGCCGATCATCTTGTGGTGGCCTCGCCGAGCCCGGACATCGAACCGGCGGTCCGGAACGGGGCGGCCATTCCCCGCGAAGGCCGGTACCGAACACGCGAGACGAGAATCATGGTCGATGTCGGCGACGGTGAACGGTTGCCCGCTGTCCTGCGAGAGCCGGTCGACGCGCCCGGAAACCGTCCGGCCTGCCTGTTCATCCACGGTTCCGGCACCAGCGGTGCCGAGGACTTCGGCGACATCGCCAATGCGATGGCCTCCGCCGGCATTGTGACGTTGGTGCCGGCCAAACGCGGTGACGGCTATACGGTGCTGCATCGCGACTATGCCCGGTTCGCCCGCGACTATGGCCGCGCCCTCGACGTACTGCGCGGCACGAGCGGTGTGGACCCGTCCAAAACCGGCATCTATGCCGAATCGGAAGGCACATGGATCGCCACTATTCTGGCGTCGGCACGGCACGACATCGCATTCGCCGCACTGACCTCGGCGCCGGTGTTCAAAGGGCGCGAACAGATGGCCATGGCCGTCAGCGCCTATGCGGATGCGGCGGGCGCGCCGGAGCCGGTGGTCAGGGATACCGCAAAACTGTTGTCGCTGGATTACGCGCCGTTCGGCTTGTCCTACGCCGATTTCGACGCCGATGCGCATCTGTCCGCGCTCACCATGCCGGTGCTGGTGAGCTACGGCACCTATGATACGGCGATGCCCATCGAGCAGGGCGCTCGCCGCATCATGGAAACGGCCCATCGTGCAGGCAACGACAACGTGACCGTACGGTATTTCGCCGGCAATCATCAGATGCGCGCGGGCAACGGGCTGTTCGTGCCGGGGCTGCCGCTGGCCGATGGATACACGCAGGCCTTGGAGAACTGGGTGAACGGCGTGACGATCGGCGGGGCCGGGGTGGGTGCCGCCGGCGGGAAGTCCGTGAATTCGGCCGGCGGCTTGCCGGGGATGGTCGCCGATTATGCCGGACGCGTCGATGGCGTTGCCGGCGAAGAGGACGATACGCCGTCCGGGACTGTCGCCGGCGGCCGGCTCGCGTCGTCGTTCGGTGAGGCGAAGGGCGATACGTCGGATGATGCGGCATGGAAGCAGGCCGAAGGCTGGGCGACGCCTCAGGTCGCCGGCGCCCAGCCCAGTCAACGATTCGCGGCCCCGTCGCGCACCAATTCCGGTATCGTCGGCTCGCTTGGTGTATTGGTCGCATTGATGGCTCTGACTCCGCTGCTGTTGGCCGTCTCCGCGATGCTTGGCCTTGCCGTGTCGGTGATTGCATTGATATCGCGCCGGAGGCACGGCGTCATAGTGCCTGTTCGCGGCAAACGAGCCGCCCTGCACGTCCGGCCGATCGCGGCAATCGCCGATGACTCGGCATCGGCGCTGCGGCGCGTCGCGTCCGCCCGTGCGACGCGCGACGATGCTCCCGCAGCAGGACCTGCGGCGGGGCCATTGACGGCCTGCGCCCGCATACATGCGCTGTCACGGGCGGGGTTCCCGAACGATTCGGCGTATGGCAGGCCGTCCATCGCCGGCGCCTGCTGGATGATCGGGATGGCGTCGATGACGGTTCTCGTGTTGCTTTACGGCTACCTCGCCGGCGTGGGCGCCGCCGCCGTGTTCCTCAAGCCCCTGCCGTCCCTGTTCGGCGTCGGTTGGGTGATGCTGCGCCTTATGTCGCTGGCGTTGACCGTGCTGCTGGCATGGCGGTTCGAGTACCTTTGGGCCAATCGGGACGGCATCGTCGGCATCCGTCGTGTCGTGTGCGTGCTGACCGTCGTGGCGGCGCTCGCCGCTCTGACCTGCATGGCGTTCTGGGGATTGTTCGACCTGCCTCTGTGAATCCGGCGCCTGATGATGACGGACGCGCGGGGCGGCCTTGTCATTTCCGGTGTTCGATAGTGCCTGTTCGAGTATGGGACGTCAGTCAGAGGGAAGCCAGCAGCATAATCAACGGACTTCTGGCGCTGGACAGTGGCGACGCGTTGAGTTATCCACATATCCCGATTCGGCTTGCGCATATGAGCCGTACATGCATAGCGTCGAATCATGAAAGAACACAAAGGAGTGACCGCGCTGTTGCGCGCGGCTGAAGCGGAACGGCGTTGTGCCGCTGGGCGGAATCATGCCGAACGTCAAGCGTTGGCGCGTCGTGCGGAAGCCGGTGAATTGGTTTCGCCGTACTGCAATCTGTACGCTGATGTCTCATATTGGAAGGGATTGACTGTGGAACAGCAATCCCTTCACACCATCAGGTCTCTGGCGCAAAGGCATCCTCAATGGGTTTTCGCGGGGCTTAGCGCAATCTGCGTGTATGGATTGCAGCATGCCTATTCACTGCATGACGGTACGGTGCATATCGCGTCAATTTCGGGTGCGGGGAAGCGTGACGAGCCGCGGCTGGACCGAATATACATGAAGCAGATTCCTTCACAGCGATGTAGAGGGATAGCCGTCACAACGCCGGAACGCACGTTGGCTGATTGCTCGTCGCTATCGTTCCCGCAGGCCTTGGCCATCTATGATTCAGCATTGCGTCTGGGACTGACGACGATGGCCAAGCTGCATGAAGCTCTGCCGCAATACCTGCGCGATATGAAGGATGCCTCGCGATTGCTGGAACATGCAGACGGACGTAGTGAGAACGGTGGCGAATCGTTGATGAGAGGGATGTTGATTGACAATGATTTCGCACTGCCTCTGATGCAGATGGAATTTGAAAATCCCGATAACCGATCCATGCCGTATCGGGTCGATTTTTGTTGGAAATTGGCGGATGGTCGCATTCTGGTTGCGGAATACGACGGTATGGCCAAGTATCGTGATGGAAGTAATCAGAACCGTGCCAGCATTCAGTCGAAACTGGCTTATGCACATCTGAGGGAACAGCATCTGAGAGCGCAGGGCGTCACGTCGATCGCGCATGTGTTCTTCGAGGATGTGGTGTCTCCGGGACGTTTGGAGGCGAAATTGATGGGGCTTGGGGTGCCTAAGATCCGATGACCTCTGTTTCGTTTGTGCTATGTGTGCCGTTATGGGTTCAATGTGACGTCGGTATGGTTGGGCAGAGGGTTTCGGGCGTTTTCGCCGTGCTTGGTGATACACGGTGTGGCACCGATGCGCCGTATTATGTCTCTCGTCGTGTGTGCAGCCCTGCAGGAGCGGTACATTGTCGCGAAAAAACGAGGGATTTCGTGACAAAGTCTCACTGACACTGCCTTAGTGGTACATTGTCGCGAAAATAGACCGATTCTCGCGACAATGTACCACTGAGTGGCGGTCAGTGAGACTTTGTCGCGAACGTATGGTTATTTTCCCGACAATGTATCGCGGAAAGAAGTACGGCAGGGGTGCGGCTGCTGTGGTACTGCTGTGGTGCGACTGCTGGTGCGGCAGGACCATGGCTGTTGTTGGTGCTGCCGCACAGTGGTACTGCCGCGTACGACTGTGGTCCGGTTGCTGTAGTGTCGCCGCGCACGGCTGTGGCTGTGGAGGTGCGGCTGCGGGACTTTCCGTGATGTGGCTGTGGCGTTGCCGCGATGCGGCTGGGTTTTCCGTGGCGCAACCGCGGGTATTGCTGTGGTATGTGTGTGGCCGTGGTCCGGCGTGGGTCTTGGGGCAGCCAAGTGGTGGTACTGCTGTGGTACTGCTGTGGTACCGCCGCGTACGACTGTGGTCCGGTTGCTGTAGTGTTGCTGTGCACGACTGTAGCTGTGGCTGTTCGGCTGCGGGGCGGGTGTGGCTTTGCCGTGGGGACGGATGTGGCGCTGCCGCGGTGCGACTGCGACACCGGTGGCGGCGATTATGGGGAGAATAGCGCTGCGGCCATCGCTGCTGCATCGTCTCTGCCGCAGCGTCACCCATTGCACCTATCCTTGGGAGCAGTAAGTTTCAAGGAGAGAACACCGTTATGCAACAACAGGACGACCATGCGCATCAGCTGAACCGCCCCGAGGATCTGAGAGCCATCCGTCAGGCGATGGATGAGGGTAAGAACCCGCTGGTGGTCACCGATGTGCCGCGTTGGGAGGATCAGGTCGGCATCAGCCGTATCGTCAACCGTCGCGTCCTCGAATTCGAGGTGCTGCCCACCCCGGCGCAGGTGCTGGCCAATCAGCCGTTGAGCCCGCAAGCCCAGGAGATCGTAGCCTATTCGCGCGACGAGATTCGCGCCTGCCTCTACGGCCAGGACGACCGGCTGCTCGTCATCGTGGGGCCCTGCTCGGTGCATGACCCGAAGGCCGCGCTCGATTATGCCCGCCGGTTGGCCAAGCTGAAGGATGAGTTGGGCGAACAGCTTCTCATCGTCATGCGCGTGTACTTCGAGAAGCCGCGCACCACGGTGGGGTGGAAGGGCCTGATCAACGATCCGGACATCGATGGTTCGTGCAACATCAAGAAAGGTCTGCTGCTGGCCCGCAAGACCCTGCTCGACGTGTTGGGCACCGGTCTCGCCGCGGCCACCGAATTCCTCGAGCCGACCAGTCCGCAGTTCATCGCGGACGCCGTGAGCTGGGGTGCGATCGGTGCGCGCAATACGGAATCCCAGGTGCACCGCCAGCTCGCCTCCGGCCTGTCCATGCCCATCGGATTCAAGAACGCGACCGACGGGTCCATCAAGGCGCCGACTGATTCCTGCTTCGCCGCAGCCCAGCAGCACACGTTCTTCGGCATCGACCATATGGGTCGTGCCGCTGTGGTCAAGACGCTCGGCAACCCCGATTGCCATGTGGTGCTGCGTGGCTCGAACCATGGGCCAAATTATGATGCCGATTCCATCGCCGATGCATTGGAGACCATCCGTTCGCTCATGCCGGCCGATTCGGCGGCGGCGCATGGCCTTATCGTGGATTGCTCCCACGGTAACTCGGGCAAGGACGAGCATCGTCAGGCCGAGGTGGTGCGGGAGATCGCCCACCGCATCGCGCAGGGGGAGCGGGGCATCACCGGCGTGATGATGGAGAGTTTCATCGAAGGCGGCAACCAGCCGGCGGCGCCGCTCGATCAGCTCGTGTACGGCAAATCGATCACCGACCGGTGCATTTCCTGGCCGGACACCGAGGCGCTGCTCCGCGAGCTGGCCGAGGCCGTGGCCACCCGACGCTGGCGCTGAAGGCCGGACGTGCCGCCGCGACGACCGCGTCCCGCGGCTGGGAACGGACGCTTCCCGAAACACATCGACTTGATAACGACCGACAGGAAAGGAACAACATGGGTATGAAGACCGTGGCCATCATCGGCGCGCTGGATGAGGAGGTGGCGCTTATCGCCAAATCCCTGACGCATGTGACCCACACCGCCAAAGGCAGTCTGGACATCGTGTCCGGCACCGTGTATTCCTTCGGCTCAGACGTCATCAAGGTGGTCGCCACCGTGGGCGGCATGGGCCTGGTGAACGCGGCGGCCACCACGCAGCTGCTCATCAGCGAGTTCGCCCCGGACGCCGTGATCTTCTCCGGTATCGCGGGCAATCTCAACACCCATCTGCACATCAACGATGTGGTGCTCGGCGGTACGTTGCGGTATCTGGACACTGATATGCGTCTGGTGGGCCAGTGGAAGCCTGGCACCACCGAGGTTCCGGTCACCGAATTCCACTCCGACGACCATCTGCTCGAAGTGGCCGATAAGGCGCTCGCCGATGCCGGCATCACGCATATCACCGGCATCATCGCCTCGGGCAACTATTTTGTGGACACCCCCACCAAGGTGGAGGAGGTCATCCGGCTGACCGGTGCGGACGCCGTGGAGATGGAAGGCGCCGCCGTGGCGCAGGTCGCGGCGCGCAACGATGTGCCGGCCTTGGTGATTCGCGCCCTGTCGGACAATGCGGACACCGACTACGAGGTGTTCAAGGAGTTCGACATCTCCGAATACGCCGACACCGCCGCACGTCTCGCCGTGGATATCGTCAAGCGCCTGTAGCGCTCGTAAGACCGGCTGTCCACTATATGAGCGTTTTGGTCACCCCTGCTCATCGCTGCGCCATACTCATCAATCAGCACAGCGATGTGTGGGGGTTCGTCGCTGTGGCCACAAGCCGTTCCAGTCCTCCTCCACATGTCCGTCGCTGTGCTCATGAGTTTTTATGAGCAGGGTTCGCCTGAACGTATCCCTTACAGGGAATACCCGATAGTGATATTCGATATCCGATATCCGATACGGAGGCGTCTGAAACCCTGCGGCATGAGGAGAGAAGCACATGTCTGCCAGCGCATCCGTAGCTGTAGAAAAGCCGGTGAAGAAGGATTCGGTCCCGGAGATCATCGCCGCTTCCATGGTCGGCACGGCCATCGAATTCTACGATAATTACTGCTATTCCATCGCCGCCGCCAGCTACTTCGGCACGATTTTCTTCACGAGCGTCGCCAAGTCCAACCCGGCGCTCGCCACCCTGATGGCGTTCGTCACGTTCGCCGTCTCCTTCCTGGCCCGCCCATTCGGCTCGATGCTGTTCGGCCACTTCGGCGACAAGATGGGCCGCAAGAAGACCCTCGTCCTCGCGCTGATGACGATGGGCATCGCCACCTTCCTGGTCGGTTGCCTGCCCGGCTATGACCAGATCGGCCCGTGGGCCGTGGTCATCCTGTGCATCTGCCGCGCCTGCCAGGGCGTCGGCCTCGCCGGTGAATGGTCCGGTGCGGCCTTGGTCGCCACCGAGAACGCCCCGGCCGACAAGCGCGCCCTGTACGGCTCCTTCCCGAACCTCGGCGCCCCGATCGGCTTCTTCTGCGCCTACGGCCTGAACCTGCTGCTCGACTCCAACCTGAGCCAGGAGCAGATGATCTCCTTCGGCTGGCGTATCCCGTTCCTGTGCTCCGCCGTGCTGGTCATCATCGGCCTGTACGTGCGTGCCCGCATGTCCGAGACCCCGGTCTTCCGCAAGGCCTCCGAGGAGAAGCGCACGTCCAAGCACCCGCTTACCGACCTGCTGCCCTACACGAAGGAGGTGCTGCTGGGCACCGTGGCCATGGGCATCACCTACACGCTGTTCTACGTGCTCGGCACTTGGTCCCTGTCCTATGGCGTCAAGGGCCTTGGCTTCACGCAGAGTGAATACCTGCTCATGCAGATGTGCTCGGTGGTCTTCTTCGCCATCTTCATCGTGGTGTCTTGCGTCTACGCCGATAAGGTGGGTCGTAAGAAGGTCCTCTTCGTGGTGACCGCCGGCACTCTGGTCTTCAGCTTCTTTACGCCGTTGCTGCTCGTGCATTCCGCGTCCCACATCATGATCTTCCTGTGCGTGGGCTTCGTGCTCATGGGCGGCCTGTTCGGACCGTGCGGCGCGTACCTGCCTGAGCTGTTCCCGGTGCATGTGCGCTACTCCGGCGCCGGTCTGAGCTACAATCTCGCGGCCATCTTCGGTGGCGCGTTCGCCCCGACGATCGCCCAGGCCTTGGTCTCCTCCAAGTTCGGCGTGGCCGGCGTGGGCTGGTACATGGCCATCATGGCCGCCCTCGCGTTGCTCGCCCTCTTCCTCATCAAGGAAAGCAAGGACAAGGACTACGAGCTGTGAGTCATCCCGGCTCACCCGCTATGGCGGGAACGATATAGCCGGATCTGATTGTAAGGCTATTACAGCGCCATTCCCCATCGCGGTGACGGGGAATGGCGCTGTCGTATGTTCGGGGGTAATGGGTGGGCTTCGTTCGCCGGCTCCGGCGCGTGCCAGGTGTAGAGTCAGCCATTGCGCGCGGATGCATGGCGAACATACGACAGACGCGCATCGGGCGCGGATCGCACGCAGATCAGATGAACAGTAGGCGAACTTACGTAGCTCACCCGGTGTACTACAAATGCGGCGTTTTAGTCTGGAATCATGCAAATCTGGAAGATCATCGTAATCGCTGTGCTCGTGGTGCTGTGCCTGATCTGGGTTGTCGTCATCTCGTACAACAAGGGCCGCGCCACCGGCCGCCGCGTCGCCGAGGAGGCCGCCGCCAAGGATGCGGATGCGCGGTCCTTGTTCGGCGACGATATTCCCGTGCGCCCCACGGAACGCCGGCTGATCGAGGTGATGCCACAGGCTGTGATCGTCACCGATCGCAATGGCCGGGTCCAGTATGCCAGTCCTGGTTCGGTGCCGTTCGGGTTGGTCTCCGCCGGGCGGCTCAACTCGCGCGAGGTCGAGGATATCCTGACGCAGGCCGCCACGGATGGTGGCGTACGCGAGCGTGAGGTGCAACTGCCCATCGACCGTAATCCGTTCCCGCAGCTCAACGGCAAAGGACTTGAGGCCGGTCAGCTGCTGCCGTCCAGTACGTTGTATCTGCGTGTGCGCATCGGTGACATCGGCGATGACCTGTACGTGATCTTCATCGACGACGTCTCCGAACAGCGTCGATTCGAGGCCGTTCGCCGCGATTTCGTGACGAACGTCTCCCATGAGCTCAAGACGCCCGCCGGCGCCATCGCCTTGTTGGCCGAGACCATCACCGACGCCGCCGACGATCCGGATGCCGTACGGTACTTCTCGGGGCGCATCACCAAGGAATCCACGCGATTGACCGAGCTGGTCCATCACCTCATCGATCTGCAGAAGGCGCAGAGCTCGCAGGGTGTGATGGACGTGCAGCGCGTCTCCACACTGGATGTGGCGCGCGCGGCCATCGCCGAGAACCAGGTGCAGGCCGACGCCCGTCATGTGGATATTCGTCTGAGCGTCAACGGCAAGCCGGTGCCGACCGTGGCCCCGGAGCCGGATGCGTCGTCTGATGATGGCGTCACACCGGATACGTCGGACGTCTCGTCGAACCGTCCGGAAGCCGAGACGGACAACGCGGCGGAATCCGCGACGGGGGAGGGCGGTGTCGTCACTGCGTCGGGATCCCATGTGCCCGACGAGCCTCAGGGGCCGGTGATCATGGCCGATCGCGAGGCCATGCGGACCGCCATCAAGAATCTGGTGGAGAACGCCATCCATTATTCCCCCGAACATACGACCGTGGCGGTCGGACTCGGGCAGGACCACGGCACCGTGACCATTCGGGTGGTCGATCAGGGCATCGGCATACCGGAGAAGTCACTCGACCGAGTGTTCGAGCGGTTCTACAGGGTCGATCCGGCGCGTTCCCGTGCCACCGGCGGGTCCGGTCTGGGACTGGCCATCACCAAGCACTGCGTGCAGGAGAACGGGGGTAAGATCTCCGTCTGGTCCCGCGAGGGCGAGGGATCGACCTTCACCATCGAAATGCCGGCCGCTCCCGATGACGATGACGCAAGCGGGCGCGCACATGGTGCGGCCAGATAGGCCGGAGCAGGCGGATAGGCTAGGTGCGTAGGGCCGCCGGTGGCAAAGGCGGCTGGTGATTGTCGTCGCGCCGGTGGTGAGAGCCGCTGGCGAGAGCCGGTGGCGACTGGCGATAGGTCGCGCGATGATTGGCGATGGGGAGGTCGTCGCGCGACGGCGGCCCGCATGGTGAACATGCATATGGACGGGTGTATGCGGACAGTCGCGGGAGCCGGCAGCGTATAGCATGTAGCGTTAGCACATAATTACGTACTTCAATGAAACAGCAGGGAAACGGAGAGCGAATGGTTACGATGGTGTCGGAAAATTTTGTGCCTATGCGCACGGGAACATACCCTAGAAAGGCTACTATGACGCGCATTCTTATCGTCGAAGACGAGGAATCCTATCGCGAACCGCTGGTGTACCAGCTCACTCGCGAGGGGTATGACGTGTCCGCCGCCGCCACTGGAGAAGAGGGTCTGGAGCTGTTTACCAAAGGCGGCATCGATCTGGTGCTGCTTGACCTGATGCTGCCCGGCATCGACGGGACCGCGCTGTGCAGGCGCATCCGCGAACAGAGCCGCGTGCCGATCATCATGCTGACCGCCAAGAGCGCCGAAATCGACAAGGTCGTTGGGCTTGAGATCGGCGCCGACGACTATGTGACCAAGCCGTATTCGTTCCGCGAGCTGCTGGCGCGCATCCGCGCCGTGCTGCGTCGCAATCAGGCCACCGCGCAGGCCTCGGGGTCCGTGGATGACGACATCCCGCTGGTGTGCGGCGACATCTCGATGCAGGTGGGCCAGCATCAGGTCACGGTGCGTGGCGAAGTGGTGTTCTTCCCGCTCAAGGAATTCGAGCTGCTCGAGTATCTCATGCAGAACAAGGGGCGCGTGATGACCCGTCACCAGCTCATCGACCGCATCTGGGGTTCCGATTACGTCGGCGATACCAAGACGCTCGACGTGCATGTCAAGCGCGTGCGTTCCAAGATCGAGGAGGACCCGGCGCATCCGAAGTACCTGACCACCGTGCGCGGGCTCGGCTACAAGATCGACACCCCGGCCGAGTAGAGGTCTGACCGCCCGTCAACGACGACGGCGGTTGGCGGGGCGCAGGTAGTCTTCGCGTGCGTAGATTTTCCGGCTGCCCCGCCCTCATGCCGATATCGGCCTCTTGAACTACGTAGTGGCGACGTAGCCGTATTTATTGGCAAGTGTTCATCTTTTGTTTACTGATTTCGTTCCCCCGTTCCCCGCTTTCCCCATACGCTAGTAGATGTCATGAATTGACCGGGCGGAATTCCCCACCCGTGTTTAGTTGATAGAGGGAAAAAGAAATCATGCAGAAGAACATTCTTGTGCGTTCCATTGCCGCTCTCTCCGGCATTGTGATGCTTGCTTCCGTTGCGGCTTGCGGCGACAACACCGCCTCCACCGGCAACAACAACAGCGGCTCCTCTGACACCGCTTCCAAGACCGCCCCGATCTCCGGTGACTTCCAGGGCGCCGGCGCCTCCTCCCAGCAGGCCGCCGTTGAGGCTTGGATCGCCGGCTTCCAGGGCACCAACCCGGACGCCAAGATCGCCTACAACCCGTCCGGTTCCGGCGCTGGTGTGTCCACCTTCCTGACCGGTGCCACCGCTTGGGCCGGCTCCGACAAGGCCCTGTCCGATGACGAGGTCAGCAAGTCCGAGGCCGTGTGCGCTTCCGGCGCCGCCTTCGACGTGCCGGTCTACATCTCCCCGATCGCCGTGGTCTTCAACCTGAAGGGCATCTCCGACGCCGGCAAGCACGTCAACCTTGACGCCGCCACCATCGCCAAGATCTTCGACGGCAAGATCACCACTTGGAACGACCCGGCCATCCAGGACCAGAACAAGGACCTCAAGCTGCCGGCGACCGCCATCACCGTCGTGCACCGCTCCGATAAGTCCGGCACCACCCAGAACTTCGTCTCCTACTTCAAGGATGCCGCTCCGGACGCTTGGCCTTACGACCTGTCCGAGAACTGGCCGAACTCCGTTGGCCAGGGCGCCAAGGGTACTTCCGGCGTGATCTCCACCGTGCAGCAGGCCGACGGCACCATCGGCTACGCCGACTTCTCCCAGGTCGGCAAGCTCGGCACCGTGGCCGTCAAGGTCGGCGACTCCTACAACGAGATCTCCGCTGAGGCTGGCTCCAAGGTGATCGAGGACTCCAAGCTCGACGAGTCCGCCAAGGGCGAGAACCGTGTGGTCGTGAAGATCAACCACGAGACTTCCGCCGAGGGTGCCTACCCGATCGTCCTCGTGTCCTACGCCATCGCTTGCCCGGCCTACAAGGACACCAAGAACGCTGAGTTCGCCAAGGCTTGGCTGACCTACATCACCTCTGAGGAGGGCCAGAAGGTCGCTCAGGACGCCGCCGGCTCCGCTCCGCTGCCGTCCAGCCTGACCTCCCAGATCACCAAGTCCATCGACGCCATCCAGACCAAGTGATGACGCGGTTCCCAGACCACCTCGCCTGATTCATAACCGAATCATGTGAAACTCCACAAGCCGCAGTCGTGTGAAACGGTTGCGGCTTGTGGCGGGTCTGGACCTCGAATACGGCAATTTATCCATCATCCATTAAGGAGCATTCGTGAGCTCGCAAGACAAACCGGTCATGGCACCGGCTGGCGGCAAAACGGCCGACAAGGTGTTCAAGGGCATCGCATATGCCTGCGGCATCCTGATTCTGGTCGTCCTGGCTGCTGTGTTCCTCTTCCTGTTCTTCCGTGCATGGCCGCTTATCGGCGGTGATCAGGCCGCGAACAAGGAAACCATCTCTGGACTTTCCGGTGGCAGGACCGACAACTTCTGGTTCTACGTGCTGCCGATGCTGTTCGGTACCGTGCTGGTCTCCATCCTCGCCCTGCTGATCGCCTTCTTCATCTCCATCGGCATTGCACTGTTCATTTCGCATTACGCCCCCAAGAAGGTGGCCACTGGTCTGAGCTACGTCATCGACTTGCTCGCCGCCATCCCCTCCGTAATCTACGGTCTTTGGGGTGGTCTGATTCTGGTGCCCGCCATCTACCCGTTCTGGAACTGGGTGGCCACCTACCTCGGTTGGATTCCGCTCTTCCGTGGCCCGGCCGCCAACCCGCAGCGTACGGTCGGTACCGTGGCCGTCGTGCTGGCCGTTATGGTGCTGCCGATCATCACCTCCATGTCGCGTGATATCTTCCAGCAGACCCCGAGCCTCCAGCAGGAGGCCGCCTACGGTCTCGGCGCCACCAAGTGGGAAATGATCAAGCTGGCCGTGCTGCCGTTCGGCAAGTCCGGCATCGTGTCCGCTTCCATGCTGGCCCTCGGCCGTGCACTTGGTGAGACGATGGCCGTCTTGATGATCCTGTCCCCGGGTTACCTCTACTCCGTGTTCCTTCTCCAGGCCTCGCAGAACCAGACCATCGCCGCCAACATCGCCGCTCAGTACCCTGAAGCCAACGATCTTGGTGTGTCGGCCCTGATTGGAACCGGTCTTATCCTGTTCCTCATCACCTTCGTGGTCAACTACGCTGCGCGTAAGATCACCGAGAAAGCGAGTGCATGATGGCTGAAGCAGCAAAGAAGAGCAATCTCGACGGCGCGCCCGTCATCGACTTCGACAAGTTCCGCGTCAAGCCCAGCACCGAGAAGCGCCGTAAGGTGTGGGACCAGTTCATGACCGGCCTGATCGCCCTGGCCTTCGTCATCGCCTGCATCCCGCTGGTCTCCGTGCTGTGGACCACGCTGTTCAACGGTCTCAAGCGTCTGAACCTCAACTTCCTGAGCTACAACATGACCGGTGTGGTCGGTGGTAACCCGACCGTGTCCGGCGGCTACGGTGGTGTGCTCCACGCCATCATCGGTACGCTGGAGATCACCGGCGGTGCAATGCTCATCTCCATCCCGATCGGCATCATGTGCGCCGTGTACCTCGTCGAGTACGCGCACGGCGGCAAGCTGGCCATGACCATCTCCCTGCTGGTCGATGTGATGAGCGGTATTCCTTCCATCGTCGCCGGTTTGTTCGCATTCTCGATGTTCACCATCGTGTTCGGCCCCGGTACCATCAACGGTATCGAAGGTTCCGTGGCATTGTCCCTGCTGATGCTGCCTACCGTGGTGAAGTCCTGCGAAGAGATGCTCAAGATCGTCCCGAACGACCTGCGTGAGGCCTCTCTGGCCCTCGGCGTCACCAAGCAGCGCACGATCACCAAGATCGTGCTGCGCACCGCTCTGCCGGGCATCGTCTCCGGCTGCATCCTCGCCATCGCCCGTGTGATCGGTGAGACCGCGCCTCTGCTCATGACCGCCGGCTACATCTCCAGCACCAACGTGAACCTGTTCTCCGGACAGATGACCACCCTGCCTGTGTACGTCTATCAGGAGTACGCCAAGCTCAACGCCAACTGCCCGGCCAACGCCGATGCCTCCTGCGTGCCCACCATCCCGATGGAGCGCGCTTGGGCCGCAGCCCTCGTGCTGATCATCATCGTGCTGGTCCTGAACCTCATCGGCCGTCTGGTGGCGAAGATCTTCGCCGTCAAGACCGAGCGCTAATCGTTCGAATTTCAAGGAACAAAAGGAAACATCATGGGACAACGTATTGACGTCAACCACGAGAACATCTACTACGGCGACTTCCTGGCCGTGGAGGATGTGAACATCAACATCGAGGCCAACAAGGTCACCGCCTTCATCGGCCCCTCCGGCTGCGGCAAGTCCACCGTGCTGCGCACGCTCGACCGTATGCACGAGCTCATCCCCGGCGCTCATGTCGAGGGCGAGGTGCTGCTCGAGGGCAAGAACCTGTACGACAAGGACGTGGACCCCGTCTCCGTCCGTCGTGACGTCGGCATGGTCTTCCAGCGCCCGAACCCGTTCCCGACCATGTCCATTCGTGAGAACGTGCTGGCCGGTGTGCGTCTGAACAACAAGCACCTCAGCAAGTCTGACGCCGATGACTTGGTTGAGTGGGCCCTGCGTGGCGCCAACCTCTGGAACGAGGTCAAGGATCGTCTGGACAACCCCGGCATCGGTCTGTCCGGTGGTCAGCAGCAGCGTCTGTGCATCGCCCGCGCCGTGGCCGTCCACCCGCAGGTGGTGCTCATGGATGAGCCTTGCTCCGCCCTCGACCCGATTTCCACGCTCGCCGTTGAGGATCTGATCAACGAGCTCAAGAGCGACTACACCATCGTGATCGTGACCCACAACATGCAGCAGGCCGCCCGTATCGCCGACTACACCGCCTTCTTCAACCTGAAGGCCGTGGGCCAGCCGGGCCACCTCGAGTACTTCTCGGACACCACCACGATGTTCAACAACCCGCAGAACGCTGAGGCCGAGCGCTACATCTCCGGCCGTTTCGGCTGATCGCGCGACGCGACGAGCCGTCCCCCTATCAAGTCGGAAAGCCCCGTATGGCAGTGCATTCGCACCGCTGTGCGGGGCTTTCCGCGTTGTTCCCCCAAAACCGGACGCTGAGGGTGGCGGTGTGGCGTGGCGGGGTGGCGGTTGGCGGCCGTTTTCTACCAGAAGGCTTTTGCTCTTGGTAGAAAACGCCCGCTGATAGTCGGCTCAGCGGCTGTTTTCTACCAGAAGAGGGCTGGCTCTGGTAGGAAACGCCCGCTGAGAGGGCTTATTGCGTCCGTTTTCTACCAGAAGTGACACTGTTCTGGTAGGAAACGGACGCTGAGGGGGAGATGGGGACGCCATGAGCAGCTATCGCCATGAGCAGCAGGGAGCAGCGGGGAGTCAACCCACCCTGCGGATACGGAACTCCGCTGACGACCTCGCTCGCCGGTTCAAGCTCCAACCCACCCCGGGATACGGCAGGGCCCCGCACCGAAGAACCGATGCGGGGCCCAATCATGAATCGCGAAGACGGCTTACGCCATCAGCGCGAGATCCGTTACAGAATCGCCATGCACACGAAGTCCAGAATGAACAGCACGGAGACGATCCACAGGATCGGGTGCACCTGCTTGGCCTTGCCCTTGCAGGTCATCACGATGCAGTACATGATGAAACCGCCGGCGATGCCGTAGGAGATGGAGTAGGAGAACGCCATGAACACGGCGGCGAAGAACGCCGGGATGGCTTCGGTGATGTCGGCCCAGTCGACTTCCTTCAGGGATGCGGCCATCATGCAGCCGACGATCACCAGAACGCCTGCGGTGGCCGCGGACGGCACGGCGGAAACCACCGGGGCGAGGAACGCGGACAGCGCGAAGCAGATCGCCACCACCACGGAGGTCAGACCGGTGCGGCCGCCCGCCGCGATGCCGGCGGAGGATTCCACGTAGGTCGTGGTGTTCGAGGTGCCGCAGATGGCGCCGATCGAGGTGGCGATGGAGTCGGCGAACAGGGCCTTGTCCATCTTGGAGGAGAAGCCGGAACCGTTCTCGAGGGCCTTCTCATCCTCAAGGGAGAAGATGCCGGTGCGGCGGCCGGTGCCGATGAACGTGCCCAGCGTGTCGAAGGTATCGGACATGGAGAACGCGAAGATCGTCACGATCACGAGCGGCAGCTTGGCCGGGTCGGAGAACAGTGCGGGGAAGCCCTCGGCGGAGAAGATCGCGCCGAAGGTCTGCGGCAGCTGGGAGAAGGTTTCGGAGATGGGGACCGAGGAGCCGAAGTTGGTCACGCCGAACGGGATGCCCGCTACGGTGGTGATGGCGATGGCCAGCAGCAGTCCGCCCTTGACCTTGAGCACCGTGAAGATCACGGCGAGCAGCAGGCCAATCAGGAAGACCCACAGCACCTTGTCGTCGAACGTGGCGAGACCAGGGGTAGCGGCCACGGCACCGCCCTCGGCCGCGGCCTTCGGGTCACCCGGGGTGAACTTGATGAGACCGACGTTGAGCATGCCCACGTACGCCACGAACAGGCCGATGCCGCCGCCGATGGCCTGCTGCAGCACCACCGGGATGGCCATGATGATCATCTTGCGGATCTTGGTGACCGTGATGACGATGTTGATCAGGCCGCACAGGAAGACCATGCACAGGGTCTGCTGCCAGGTGAAGCCCAGACCGAAGCACACCGTGTAGGTGAAGAACGCGTTGAGGCCCATGCCGGCGGCCTGCGCGTACGGAACATTGGCGAACAGGCCCATGACCAGGGTGCCGATGATGGCCGCGATGATGGTGGCCAGGAAGACGCCGCCCCACGGCATACCGGTCTGGGACAGAATCTGCGGGTTGACGACGATGATGTACGCCATCGCGAAGAAGGTGGTCAGACCGGCCAGGATCTCAGTCGAGGCGGTCGTGCCGTTCTCCTTCAAATGGAAGAATTTCTCCATTACTTCTCTACTTCCTTGGGTTGTGCGGGGCTTGTTGTTGGCCGCGCAGCATGGTCGTCGCGCGACGGGCCCCGGCGAGAATTGCGACTCGCCCTGATCGGCCTGGACGGCACACGTCCGGTACCGCACACCCGATCAGAACCGTCGATGATTATAACCTGTGTTTATAACGCGGAATCGTCGGCCATGTTGGTGTCTGACGGGCTGACCGGTGGCTGCGACCCAGTGAGGGGAGGACGCCGGCCGGATGTCATGTGGGCGCCTGGCCAGAATTCATGACCGCCGGTCAGGGTGGCGGCATATTCGGGATGCCATGCGGATGCCTAGCCGGAATAGGGGATGGGCGCACTAGACTTTGCACTGGAAGACGCGGCGAACATCAGCCGACGCATCAGCCGCCGGTGTGGTCCGTGGTTCGTGTGGCGCGTGACGCATATACCGCATATATAAGGAAGCGTAAAGGAGCGGGAAGTATGGCGCAGGGTACGAAACCAGCAGTGGAAGTGAGCATAACCTCCTGGAGGAAGAACACCGTCAAGCCCGGTCAGGAACGTGGCCGTGTGCTGCTTATGCCGGGCACCGGCTACAACTGCGATCGCCCGCTGCTCTACTGGTCGGCGCAGGCGTTGGTCGAAGCCGGCTGGCGCATCGACCGCATGAATGTGCGCAACGCTTCCGACGACCTGTCCACGGTGATTCCGGTGCTCAATGAGGCCATCGACGGTTGGGTATCATCCGTGAGTGGCGGCAAGAAGGGCGGCGATCATACTGAGGCACAACAAGATGACGGTTCCGCCGCTGCGACCGTCGTTCCCGGGACTTCCACTGATGCCCCGCGCATGTTGCTTATCGGCAAGTCCCTCACCACGATGACCTATCCGCATGTCGCCGCGCATTACGGTCTGCCGTTCGTGCTGCTGACTCCGGTGCTGCACCATGCCGATTTCGACCCTTCCGCACGGGTGATTCCGGTGCCTGCAGTGGGGGACGACATCATGAGCGAGATGGAGGCGCCGTCAGTGGAGGTGGCCGCCCAGGTCATCCGCTCCGAACATACCGAACACACCGTCGGTTCCCGGTACCCCGGTCCTGCCCCCTTGGTGTGCGCCGGCACCGCCGACCCGTTCTACGACCGCATTCGCGCCAACGCCCTGACCCCGCATGTCCATGAATACCCGGACGCCAATCACTCCATCGAGGTTCCCGGCCATTGGCGCCGCTCACTGGACTATCTCAAGGAGGTCACCGCCTCCGTGGCCCAATACGCCGCGACTTTGTAGTGGGTGATTGTAATGGTTGTAGCGGTTGTGACGGTGCGGCGATTGTAGCGGGTGCAGCAGCTGCAGCCTCATGTCCCCCGGTGGTCACTGCAATCCTGTAGACGTTGCAGTCATATAGCCTGAACGTACATTATTCGGGGAATCACCCTACTCGCCCCGAAAAACGTACACTGAGAGACGGTGAGCGTACATATTTCGGGAGAAATGGCTGGATTCCCCGAAATATGTACGCTGAGAACCGCGTAGCGTACATTATTCGGGGAACGACCGTCCTACGAATCGATTACCCCATCAATGCTGATCTAACAGAGCCTCGACGACCATATATCAGACGCGACACGCCCGAATTGTGCTTGTCGGCGGTCAGTCGTAATCTATCCCTTCGTAAACCACAGACCGTTGGTTGAGGCATGTGTGAGCGTGCTTCCGAAGTTTGGTTCGCCAAGCCAGCGCAGGTTGAGAGATGTAAGCCCGTCAAGGGCTAGCAAGTCAGCTACTTGCGAGATTATGTTGCTCTGCCTGTGCGCAGGGCTTTTTTATTGCCCTGCCAAGCGTTCCCGACTGGAAAGTCAACGGCCGACTAAGGAAGGAACGCCATGAAGAGGCCCGAAAAGGAAGCGGTGGTCGCGCAGCTTACGGAGCAGTTCCGTAACGCTGACGCTGTCTACCTGACCGAGTACCGCGGGCTTACCGTTCCGCAGATTTCCGATCTGCGCGAAAAGCTAGGCCGCGATACTTCCTACACTGTGGCTAAGAACACGCTGGCTCGCATCGCCGCCAAGGAAGCGGGTATCGAGGGTCTCGATGAGATTCTCGCCGGCCCGACCGCCATCACCTTCGTGAAGGGCGACTTCATTGAGGCTGCGAAGATCATCCGTGACTTCGCCAAGGACAACAAGGCCCTTATCATCAAGGGTGCCGCCGCTGACGGTACCGTTTACGATGCCGAGGGTGCCAAGAAGCTGGCGGACCTCAAGTCCCGCCCGCAGCTGCTCGCCGAGTTCGCCGGCGACATCAAGGCTACGATGGCCAAGGCCGCGTACCTGTTCAACGCTCTGCCTACCAAGGCCGTGCGTACGATCGATGCCCTGCGCGAAAAGCAGGAGAAGGCTGCCTGATTGCGTGCCTCGCGGCATGAATCGGTGCTTCGATAATTCAAAACAAAGGTTTATTGGGCAGCGGATTTACCACTTCGTCCGCCGCCAAGATTTGAAAGGAAGCCATAATGGCTAAGTACACCAACGATGAGCTGCTGGAAGCCTTCGGCGAGATGACCCTGGTCGAGCTCTCCGAGTTCGTGAAGGCCTTCGAGGAGAAGTTCGACGTCGAGGCTGCCGCCCCGGTCGCCGCTGTTGCCGCTGCCGCTCCGGCCGCTGCCGCCGCTGAGGAGGAGAAGGACGAGTTCGACGTCATCCTCTCCGCCGTTGGCGACAAGAAGATCCAGGTCATCAAGGCCGTCCGCGCCATCACCAACCTCGGCCTGGCCGAGGCCAAGGCCGTCGTCGACGGCGCTCCGAAGGCCGTTCTGGAGAAGGCCAAGAAGGAAGACGCCGAGAAGGCCAAGGCTCAGCTGGAAGAGGCTGGCGCCACCGTCGAGCTCAAGTGATTTGCGCGGCATCAGCCGCACACATCCAAGCTTTCTGGAGACCCCGCACCTGCGCTCAGGTTGCGGGGTTTCCCGTATTGTGAGGCCATCGCACCGGCCGTCCCGACCTTGTGGACGGGCGGCATGCGGGTCATCGCGCGCAATGGCGGAAGTTGCGTGCCGAAGCCGCTTCAATCCGACGAAAATCGTGAAGTGATGACACAATGGCACGTAGTATGGCCAATAGTGTATTGAGGGAGGCAGTCACGGTGAGTGAATGGACGGTGCGGATCAATGGCGTCGATCAGGCCAGCGTCAAACCGGGCGAATGCGTGGAGATAGGCCGCAAGCCGTTACGCCCCCTTACCGATGACGGCAATACCCGCGTCGATATCGTCGACCAGACCAAGTCCATGTCCAAGCGTCACGCCGTGTTCGGCGTCAAGGACAACGGTTCCGGCTATGTGCGCGATCTCGGTTCCACCAACGGCTCCTATGTGGTGCGGGACAACGGCGACCTGCTGCGTCTTCCTCAGGACGTCGATTTCCTCCTGCCCACGTCCCCGATGCGCATGCAGTTCGGCGACGTTCCCGCGGATTTCATCCGCATCGAGGAGCCGGATGACACCGACGAGCACCCGCAGGTGCAGAACTTGTTCGGCTACGCCGTCGGCGCGGCGCCTCAGGAACCCGACGCCGCCGACATGTCCGTGGACGATATTCTTGATTTAAGGGCGGGGGAGCCCACCGCCATGTTCAGCGCCGACATGGTCAAGCGCAAGGTGCGCGCCGATGCCTTGGCACTCGACAGTCTGGCCATTCCGCAGCTCGCCACCAAGCAGGAGCCTGCCAAGCCGCGCGATCTGTTCGCCGACGCCCTATCCCAGCAGTCCGATTCGCAATCCGACGAACAGCCCGCGCAATCCACCTTGTCCGATGATTCCGGCGTCTCCGGTGCTTCCGGTGCCGGCATCACGCCGAATGGTTCCGGCGCCAATCAGGCTCATGACGAGCGGACCCGTGTGGTGCCGCAGACCTCGCATGGCTCGGGTCGTCCGGCGACATCGGGATTGGTCCCGGTGGACGCCATTGCCCATGCCGTGATCCGTACGCCGGCTGCTGCGTCGTCGGCTGCTGTTGTGATGCCGGCTGTGACGCGGTCCAATGATGTCGCCGATGGCTCGTCGAACGGCGCCGCATCGGACAACGGTCAGGCCGGTGGGGTGCCCACGGAAGAGCAGAAGAGCGCCACATCAACGGTGCCGGCCGCCGCATCGGCAGTTTCGGCATCCTCGCCGATCGTTGCCGCGGCTTCCCCATCGCCGCAGGACGACTTGTCGCCTAATCAGCCGGCCGGAGTCCATACCGGCGGCGTCACCGCGGCGGGCGGACAGGACGATCCGGATGCCACCGGCGTCTATACCCCGGCTTTCGAGCCCGGTTCGGTGTTCGACCGTGTGGCCAAAGGGGAGCTCAAGGCCCAGGAGCCGGTCATCGAAGTCGATGGCCTGACCTCGGACGACGCCAAGCGCACGCAGGATTTCGCACTGCAGTTCGAAATCGCGCGCCATCCCCAGCTGCTGGCGTTCCTGGCCATGAATCCGTATCTGTACGATGACATGTACGCTTGGCTCGCCGCACGAGGCGAGGCCGACATCGATGAGGCCCTGGCACACAACGAGGGCTATCAGGAATACCGCAAAGCGGTTGGAAAGTGAGCCAAGAGATGACTCAGAACCAGAACCAGAGCAATAGGACCTCCTCCGAGGAGACCCCGCAGCCGCCGTCCACTGAGATTCAAGGGCAGGTTGAAGCGTCCGAGGCCACCCAGATGCAGCGTCGGGCCATCGAATCAGGGCTGAATCGCATTCGCCGTTGGCGCGACCAATACCGTGGCATGCTGGCGCCCTCGCCGCTGGAGGATGTGAGCCAGCTGACCGCGAAGCTGGACATGACCCATGCCCATCCCTCGGGTGTGGCGCAGCTCTTCGCCTCCGGGCATGTGATGCTCGACTCGCTGTTCCGCGACTCCGGTGTGCTCAAGGCCGCCGAACGCCATGTGGCCCGTGTGCTGGATGATCAGGCGGCCAAGCGCCGGGTCTCCGGTGTGGCTGAACTGTCGCTGGTGGTCGGCGTGGCCACATGGAAGGGCAACGCGCTGCCGGTACTGCTCTACCCGGTGAACGTCAATGTGCCGAAGGACGGCGTGCCGTCCATCCGCTTCTCCGGACGGGTGACGCTCAACGCCGCATTCGTCAACGCACTGCGTGAACAGGGCGTGTTCGTGGATGAGGACGACCTGTTCGACGGATCCAACTACGACAGCGGCACCCCCGAGACCTCCGCGATGTTCGCACGCATCGCCACCGAGGCGAACGAACGCATCTCCGACTTCAACATCGAACGCCAGATTCTGCTCGGCTGCCTGATGGACCCATCCTCGCTGATGGTCAACGAGGCACGGCGCACCATCGACCAGCTCAAGGCGGGCCCCACCGGCAACACGCTGCTGGACGCGCTGGCAGGCAGCGAAAGCGCACAGGCGTCGCTCAAAGGCGCGAATCCGCCGCAGTACAGCCCGTTCGACACCGATCCGCACACCGAATACGAAGTGGGCGACGTGGACAACACCGTGCGATACGCGGCGTCCCTCGCGGCGGCGGGCCACAGCATCGTCGTGGACGGCGAATTCTCCAAAGGCACCGCCGAGACCGCGGTGGCCATCGCCTCACGTTGCCTCATGAACGGCCGTTCCGTGCTGTATGTGCCGGGAGTGGCCGAACAGCGTCGGCGCTTCATGCACGTCGCCTCCGCCAACGAGATGAAGGCCCAGGTGCTCGATGTGGCCGATGAACGTGCCAACGCCGTTCTGGACCAGCAGCTCATCGCGGCCGTCGGCTTCCAGCCGGGCGTGGCCACCCAGCGTTTCGACCAGCTCGCGGACGAGCTTGTGGGGGTGCGCTCCCGCCTGACCCGGTATCTGGGCGATTTGCACGGCGTCAACGAGAAGTGGAAGGTCTCCGCATACGAGACCATCCAGAATCTGGCCCGTATCTCCGTGCTGCCCACCCATCCGGCCACCCATGTGCGACTCAAGGAGCACAGCGCGCTCACCGTGGGCGCGAACATGGAGGCGTGGATCGGCAAACTCGAACGCGCCGGTGAGCTGGGCGAATTCGTCATCGGCCCGGAGGACACCGCATGGTACCGGGCGTCGCTGACCACCGAGCAGGAGGCCGTGACCGCCTATCAGCGTGTGGACGATCTGCTGCGTCGCTACCTGCCCGCAACCCGCGATCAGGTGGCGCGGACCGTCAAAACCTGCGGCTTCCCGGTGCCGGCCAGCAGCCATGAATGGGCGTTGCAGGTCACGGTGCTCAAGAACCTGCGCCGCGTGCTCGACGTGTTCCAGCCCGAAATCTTCGAGCGGGATATCGACGCCATGATCGAGGCCACCAAGCCGAAGGCCGTGCGCAAGGCCGAAGGCACGTCCATGGGCTTCTGGGACCGTCGCCGTCACGTCAAGGAGGCCAAGGGCCTGCTGCGCGCGGGCGCCCAGGTGGAGGACCTGCATGAGGCGCTCAAGGTTGTGGCCAAGCAGGGCGAGCAGTGGCATCAGTTCGTGCCCCACGGCGGATGGCCGGTGCTGCCGACCAAGCTCGATGAGATCATCGCCACGCAGGAATCGCTGATGACCAACATGACGGCCTTGGACGCCGTGCTGGCCACCACGCCCTCCGGCGGCAATCTGGAGACCGACGACTTCACCAAGGTGGAGGCCCGTCTCAAGGCCCTGCTCGACGATCGCAAGGCCCTTGACACACTGCCTGAGCGGTGCAGTCTGGAGCAGGAGTTCGCCTCGGCCGGCCTCAATGAGCTGGTGGAGGATTTGACCGCCCGCCACGCCACGGTGGAGCAGGTGCGCGGTGAGGTGCAGCTGGCCTGGTGGACCACGGTGTTCGAGGACATCGTGCGTTCCTCGGCGATCATCTCCAATCAGGATGGTTCCGTGCTGCAGACCGCATCCGACCGGTTCGCCCAGGTGGATGTGGAGCATGTGCGTTCCGTGGGCCCGATGGTGGCTCAGGAATCCATGCGCCGTCTGTGCGATATGCTCTTCTCCCGCACGCAGGAAGCCAACCAGCTGCACACCGTGCTCGCGGGGCCGTCCAATGTGCCGCTGAGTCGCATCCGTCGTGATCACCCCGAGATACTGGCGGCGGCCAAGCCGATTCTGCTGGCCTCGCCGGGTACGCTGGCCGCGCTCACCGAGCCGGGGAACATCGCGGATGTGGCCATTCTCGACGCCTGCGCGCATATGCCGTCCATCGAGCTGCTGTCGGTGCTGGCCCGCGTGCGTCAGGTGGTGGTCATCGCCCATTGCCCGACCGTTACGTCCGATGCCGTCCGACTGCTGATCGACATGCTGCCGCGCGTCGAGGTGGAGACCGCGCCTTCCCGTCGTCCGCCGCGTCTGGCCGCCTTCCTCGAGTCCGAAGGCTACGGAGCGGTCCATTACGACGTGACCGCCGAATCCGCCGCCGGCGAGGTGCGGTTCCATCGTGTGGAGGCCAACGGCGTGCCGGTCATGGCCACCGGTCTGGTGGAGTCCAGCCAGCAGGAGATCGATGAGGTGGTGCGCATCATCACCGAACGCGCCTCCCGGTTCACCGTGGTGCCCGCCAGCTACCGTCTGGCCGTGGTGGTCATGACCGATGCCTTCCGCACCCGGCTCGGCGCCGAGCTCAAATCGCTGGCGTCCAAGACCCAATCCATGAACCGCTTCCTGCGCCATGTGCGGCTTGTCAACCTGCGCGACGTGGCCGGCAGCCAGGCGACCGACGTGATCATCTCGATGTGCTATGCCAAGACCGTGCATGGCCGTCTGCTGCAGCAGTTCGGCGTGCTGGAGTCCGAAGGCGGCCGGGGCATGCTACTGGATGCGCTCGCGTTGGCCGACCGCGATCTGGATATCGTCTCGGCGTTCGGACCCGAGGAGATGGAGGACGAGCGTCTGCACCAGCCCGGTCCCCGCTTCCTCAAGACCATGCTCATCTGGGCCAGCCAGTTGGATGGTCGTCCCGTGTTGCCCGTCAAGGACGCCGCCAGCGAGAACATGCTGTTTGTGGACCTCGCCGACCGTCTGCGCGCCCGTGGATTGGACGTTGCTCTGGAATACGGATTCGATAAGGGCGTCAAAATTCCGATGGTCGTCGGGGTCAAGGGCAAGCCGTTCGCTCTGGCCGTGCAGACCGATGACGCGAACTTCATGTCCGTGCAGTCCACGCGCCGGCGCCATCGTCTGTCCGCGCAGGATCTGATGTCGCTGGGATGGAACGTCATGACCGTGTGGAGCGTCGCCGCGTTCGTCAATCCGGACAAGGAGGTCGACCGCATCATGGCGCGCATCAGCGATATCTATCACGAGGTCAAGTGACATGGCCGAATACTCCGCGTCACGCCGCACGCCGCGCGCACACAAGCGTGTGGTGATGAAGGGCAACGAACGATTCGACGCCGACGGCGTCAAACTCGAACCCTCGGACATGCAGACCGACCAACAGCGTGAGGCCGACGACGACCGTCGCATCCTTGGCGAGTTGCCGCCGCATTGGGCGGTGTTCAGCGAAAAACGCTGACCCCGCCCAATGCGGCGGCCTTCGCGGCCGCCTGTAGCGTGACCGTGATGATTTCTTTTGTAATCCCTCTGCTGCTGAGGGAAGCCCCCTACGCATCCGAGTGGGGGGCGATAATCGGATGGCGTGACTTGCAGGCATGGAAGCCCGATGCTTCCGGGTGGGGAGAGAAGCTGGACGACCGCAAGACCGGAGCCGGTCAAACCGCGCGAAACGCCTCATCACCGCATTATCGCATCACGGCGACCACGGCCCCGGCTTCCTGAAGCGCAATCACCTTGGATGCCTCCTTCGGCCGCATCGCACAGGATACGGTCTGGGCGTTGTCCCCGTAGAGCGTGCCGAGCGACGAGCCTGAGCCCGTATCCGCTTGCCCGCCCACGGCCATCACCAGAGCTTGTTCGGCCAACGTGCAATCCTCTCCGTCGCACCCGACGGTCGATACCAGACTCACCTCATCCCCGGGAAGCAATCCATCCGGGCTGCTGGCCAGACGTACCGCGATCACGGTCGTCCCGGTCGGTGCCAGTGGCACGTCGCGCGCCATCGTGGTGAGTACCGAATCGCCGGCCGCGATGTCGATCTGCGCAATCAGCCCGATGATCGCCGACATATCGCCGGTCATCGACGGTCCGAGCGCGGTCTTCGGCAGATCGATGACCCGAACATCGGCGTCGCCGATTGGCGATCCCCGTTCGATGGCACGGGCGGCGACGACCACCGGCGTCGTCTCGACGGTGGACAGTACGGCCTGCACGGCGAACAGCACTGCCAGCCCCGCGAACAGCGCGGCGGCCAGACGGCATATCCCGGCGTAGAGGCGACGGCGCTTCAACGAGCCGCGAGTGGGCGAAAAGGGCAAAGAAAAGGTCACCATGCGAACATGGTGACCTGAAGCTCACACGGCGTACAAGCCGGAACGGCTCATGTGGATACAGCTTCCCGAGTTATCCACAATTGCGCCGGTCTATAGGACGCCCGCAGAACTCACTTCGAGGACTTGTCCGTGCGGTAGAAGCCGTGGCCTTTGAATTCGATCGGCACGGCCGAATACACCTTGTGCACTTGCTCCTGGGAGCACTTGGGGCATACGGTGATCGGGTCATCGGTGAACGACTGCTGCTCGGTGAAATCGTAGCCGCAGTTCTTGCAGCGGTAATGATAGGTAGGCAATGGATTCCTCCACAAAGTATCAATGATTCGCGCGCGGTGAAGACCACGCTTGGGCAACCGTTCACATCCTAGTCGTTGCCCTGACACGATAGTAATAACGGTATCACCGCCGGCATTACCGTCACCGCCGTCACCGTCACCGACGCAGCCGTCGGTATCCTTCCGGCGTGAGCACGGCGTCGGCAGGCACGTCGTGATTCTCCGTGGGCAGCGGCTCGCCCATGACCTCCCACGGCCAGCACACCGCAATCAACGGGCAGTCGGGCCGTCGTAGCGCCAGTGCGCGATCATACCAGCCGGCGCCACGGCCCAGCCGATAGCCTCGCGGGTCCACCCCCAGCGCCGGGGCGATCACCAGCCCGCACTGGCGCAGCGCGTCGGGAGGCAGAATGCGGCCGGTCGGCTCGTCGGGACGCAGATGCCCCGGCTGGTCGACGGCACGCAGCATCGTCACATCCGTGAGCACGCTCCAGCCGATGTCGCGGCCGGAACCCAGTCGAGGCACCATCACCGTGCACCCCCGGTCCAGCAGCAGGGTCAGCAGCGGCCGCGTCTCCACCTCGGTGCCCATGGATACATATGCCGCCACGCTCATCGTCGCCGGGTCTGCGCCGAGCAGGGGAAGGGGGAAGTGCAGGGCCAGGGCATCACCGGCCGCCATCCGCTCGTCAGCCGTGGTCCGTTTACGACGGGAGAGCGCACGGTGACGCAGCGTCTCCTTCGATTCCCGAACCGGAGCGGTGGTTGTGGCGGACGATGGCCCGTCATTCTCGAATGCTTCCCCATGCAACGTCATACCGCACAACCTATCACGGCAAGGCGCGGCTACAATAAGGGCCGTGTCAGTTTTCCAGTCCATCAAAGAGGCGCTGCGACCGGACCACCGGATTCGCCCGCCGCGCCTGACCCATCCCGGGTTCCCAATCGTTCTGCGTCCGATGACCATGGACGACGAGGACACATGGGAGGAAGTGCGGTGGCGCAACAACGACTGGCTGGCTCCATGGGAGTCCGGCGATCCGATGCACGGCGGCGGCATCACCTTCAATCAGTGGATTCAACGGCAGCGTCGCAACGAGCAGCAGGGGACCGGCGCGCTGTTCGTCGTCGAATATCAGATGCGCATCGTGGGCCAGATCTCGCTTGGCGCCATCACCTATGGGGCCATGCGCACCGGAGTGGTGGGCTACTGGATCGACCAGAGGTATGCGGGACGCGGTTTCGCCCCGATGGCGCTGGCCATGCTTGCCGACTGGGCGCTGGGCGATCCGTTCGGCCCCGCGCTGCATCGACTGGAAATCGCCATTCTGCCGGACAACGCGCGCTCGCTGGCGGTGGTGCGCAAGGTGGGCGCCCATCATGAGGGGTTGCGCGAACGGTACATGTATGTCAACGGGCAGTGGCGCGACCATGTCACCTTTGCGCTGCTCGCCGAAGATGCCGGCGAGGGGTTCGCGTCCCGACTCGCCGCAAACGTTCTCAAATAACCGGGCGGATTGGCTCGGGCAGGCCGTTTTCACTCCGACACGCCCGGACGTGCAGCGCCGAGTTCGTCGGTGGGTCTCCTATTCTTGACTCTATGGGTTACGAGTCACTAAGCACGGTCGTCGTGCTGGTGATAGTGGCGATCATCATCGTCGTCTGGCTACCGGTACGCACGGCCAACGGCATGAAACGAGCGACCGAGCATCGACAGGATCGGTACTCGCCCTCCCTCCACATTGTAGAGGCGGAGAGCGGCACACGATTCGGCGACGTCAAGCCGCATCAGGCGAAAGGGGCACCAGTGCCGGCATCATCACCGTCAGCAAGGCTGACACCTGAGCATATTGCCCACGTCCGTGAGTTGCGCCGCGCGGCCATTCGCCGCCGTCAGTTGCTTGCCGGCGGGCTGGCCGTCGTGGCTGTAGTGGTGTTCGTCCTTGCGCTGGTCTTCCACTTCAGCACGTTGTTCACGCTGATTCCGCTGGCGTTGCTCGCGGCGGTGCTGGCGATGGGGGCGCGTGCCGCCAGCCAGGCACGCCGCTGGGAGGCTAAGGTTTCGCGTATCGAGCGTGAGCGTGCGCGCAAGTCCAAGGTCGCCAAGATCGCGCATGAGCGGGCGATCGCCACGGCGCGGGCTCAGGCCAAGGCCGTTGCGGACGGTCGTGATGAGCGTGATGGTGCCGCCGGAACGGATGCCGCGGCGCGCCGGGAGGCCGCCACCGAGGTGATGGAGCAGCGTCAGATTCGCCGTGCATTGCGCCAAGCGGAGATCGAACAGGCCAGGGCCAAGGCGTTGCGTGAGGCGCGAGTCGAGGGGCAGGGGACGATTCGGTCGAATCAGGAGTCGTCCGCCGCTGCCGAGGTCCGGGGCGATGTCTCGGATGCCGCGCAGGTCGATGCCGGGGTCGCCGGTTCCGCCGAACGTGTGGGTGACGGTGCGGAGCAGGCGACAGTGGCTGAGCCGTCGCTGACCATGCGCGACGAACGTGACGAGCGCGATGGGCACCGTGGCGAGGTTCCGGATGACGCCACGTCCGAGCTTGCCTCCGTGCGCCCGGCCCGTGCGTTGGACGTGTTCGATATGGCCACCGCCTCTCAGGATCTTATTTCCTTCTCGTTGGGGGCGGCGCGTAACGAGAGCAACACTCCCGAACCTGAAAGCCGCGAGATTCAATCCGCCAAGCAGGTGTCCAAGGCCGAGCCGGTGGGACCGGAGACCGCGGAACGGCTGCTCAACGAGGCCAAGGTGGTCAAGGCCGCCGATGACGCCAAGGCGGCGAGCGAGGCTCAGGCCGCGCAGGAAGCCGAGGACGCCCGTGCCAAGGAGGCGCAGGAGGCTGCCAAGCAGGCCGCGTTCCACGAATCCGAGCAGCATGCCGAAGTGGAGGCGCCGGACGCCACGTCCGAGTCGTTGAGCGTCGGCCTTGATTCCATCATGGCTCGTCGCGGCAATTAGAGCGCATGATTGTGCCGCATCGGTCGGCGGTGTTGTGAGAGGCTTCCCTCGAGTGGAGGGGAGCCTCGTTGCATATGTACGTTGCGTGTGTGCGTCGTATGCGTGCGTCTGCGTCGTATGCGTGCGTTTCCCGATTTTTCTCTCACAGCGTTAGCACTCAAGTTGGCAGAGTGCTAACAATCGCGCTACCATGTGTCCTAGCGCAAAGGGACAACGCAAGTGATCGTCAGCCTCTTGAGACGTTCTGGCGCGGCATTATCGAACTGAACTACAAGCAGATACGAGGTGACCCACAGTGTCGATTAAGCTCACACCGTTGGAAGACAAGATCATCGTCAAGCAGGCCGAAGCCGAGACCCAGACCGCGTCCGGTCTGTACATTCCGGACAACGCCAAGGAGAAGCCGCAGCAGGGTGAAGTGCTGGCCGTTGGCCCGGGCCGTCGCGACGACAAGGGCGAGCGTATCCCGATGGACGTCAAGGTCGGCGACAAGGTGCTGTACTCCAAGTACGGCGGCACCGAAGTGCATTACGAGGGTGAGGACTACCTCATCATCGGTGCTCGCGACGTGCTCGCCATCCTTGGCTGAGTGATTCGCCGATAGCGCGTATACGAAAGACCCCGGCATATTCGCCGGGGTCTTCGTGTATGTACGTGCATGCCGATTGTCATATCGTCGCCGCTACCGGGCCGACTGTGCCGCCTCGGCCTCCGCAAGACTCTCGAAACCGCCCAATCGTACCGTATTGAGCAGCGTCTCCTCGGTGATGTTGCGTTGCGGATCTTCAGCCGCACGCTCGAGAATCATCGCCTCATACAGGTCGAAAGTGGCATCGGAGTAGGTTCCGAGCTCACCGCGCAGATAGGTCTCGAATGAGGTGGCATTGGTCGTGTCCTCCGCGGTGGTGAGCACGCGCATCGCCTCGCCGAGACGGGGATAGTGCGAGCGGAAATCAGCGGCCCATGCCACCTGCTGCGTGATGACCCGCTCCTGACGGTCCACCCGGTCGGCGCGCAGACGCGGGATGTATGGCTCGATGTTCCGCGCAAACTCCTCAGGTGCGGTGGAAGCCATCATACGGCCGTACTTCTCGGTGACGAGATTGCGGCCCACCCGGTCGGATTCGTCCAAATCGGACGCATAGGATTCCAGCAACGGCCGCTCCCAGGTCAGGAACTGGGCCAACCTCATCTGGTGGAATACAGGCCAGTTGCCTTGGCAGGCCGCGCGGCCGCCCTCGTTGTTGGTGCGCTGGAACTGGTCCCATTCGTGGCGCACGATGGTCTCGCGCAGCTCGTTGTGTTCGTCCGGACCTGCACCGGTCTTCTGCTCGACGGTCATCCTTGCTCCTTTGCTTCCATCGATTATGCGTTCATCATGCCTGAGAGGCGTGAATATGTTGTTGCTTTGGGTTTCCCATTGTCGGGATGTTGCCGTGATGTCAACCGCGGGTCTGTTTGCAGGCAACGTCCTGACAAGGGGAGCTGAGTCATGAGCGGCGAGTTGTCGGACGCGCCAGGGCGGCTCCTCTGGGGTGGCTCCGCTGACCGGGAGGAGCCAAGAATGGCATCAACGAACTGTTGACGCAGCGTGCCATTCAAGCCGAATACGCGGTGCGGAACATCGGCAGCCCGTTTCACAGGCTCCTGAGCACTGGGTCGTCGGAGGTGATGTGCTCCTCGATATACGGGCGTTGCCATTCCAGGAAGGTCTCGCCGGACGTGGTCAGGCGCTCACGGCGCAACTCCTTGACGATGGCGGCCGCGATCTCCTCCACCAAACCATTGATACGTTCGATCGCCGGCGCGGAGCCCTTGCCGCCTTCGCCAAAGCCGGCGCCTCCGTAGCAGGCTGCGGAACTGAGTCGCATCACGGTCTCCAGCTTGCCGCAGATATCGGGCAACAGCGCGAACATCGACCCGGACAACTTGCGCAACGCCTCGAACTGCCACTTGTAGTACGGCATGTATCCCGCCACCATCGGCACGTTGATGAGGAACACCAATGACGCGGTGGCATTCACGAATTCGTGGATGGACAGCCAAGCGGCCGCGCCGTCACCGCGTTTGAGGGATCGAGGCAGGTTGTATTGACCGGCCTGCGCAATCATGCCAAGCCGCTTGGAGATGAGTGCCAGACGCACGTCGTCGGGCATGTCCTTGAATCCCTGACGGGTCTTGGAAAACAGGCCGAGCGGGTCGGCGAACACCTCGCCGTTGGTCGCGGCGGCTAATGTCGCCTCGTCCAGCATGAGCCATTCGTGCGGCGCATCCGATGCCGGGGCGGCCGCATATCCAGTGATTGACGTGAAGAAGTCGCCGATGCGGAACACGCCGTCGCGGCGGCCCTCGCCCTGCACACGCGGGGTGATGGGGGAGAACGGCGCGGTTGCGCCGGACGTCGGGCTTGAATCGTCGCCATTCGAGGCGTGCGGTGATGCCGCGTTCAGTGGCGCCTCGTCCGGTGATGCCGCACGCGATGATGATGCATCGCGCGTGTCCGCATTGGTCCCCGGTGCGGCAGGCGCGGTGCGACCGTCTGAGGGAGCCGGCATGTCGTCGTCCGCCGCCGTTGCTGCGCTGAAGACGATGCCGCCCTGTTCATCCACGCGGAACGCGCGTGGCAGCGCTTCGTAGTAGGCCTGCAGACGGTCTCCGATGGCCGCGTGGTCCTCATCCGTCAGCCACAGGCAGAAGCGCGGGCCGAAGTCGTGGTCCTGCGAGTACGCGTCGTCGAATCCGTAGCATTCGGACCCGTGGCCGACCAAGCCGGCGGCGATACGGCCCGCGTACGCCGGGTATTTCGCCAAGATCATCGGTTTGCCTACCTGGTTCCAGAACGCGCGGGCCAGTTTCAGCCCGGACACCGGGCAGACGGACGCGTCGCCGAGTGTGGCGGCCGAGGGGGCTGTGGTACCGCCTGCGGCGAGGTCATCCACCGCAGGCCCGTCCGCTGACGCCGATGCCGACGCTGTCACAGACGACTCCGTTGCCGCCTTCGCTTCGGCTTCGCGCAGGTTCGACTCGGTGATGCGCCAGTAATCCGTGTCCTGTCCGTAGCATTCCTCAATCACGGCGAGGGCGCGTCGATAGCCGTTCACGGCGTCCGCGTAGCGTCCTTCCGCGAAGCACACCTGCGCGAAACCGGCCAGCGCTGAGGCGTAGTGCGCGGAATGCTCCAGATGACCGGTCGCATAGATCTCCAGGGCCTTGGCCGCATGCCAGTGGGCGCCTTCCAGCTTGTGTTCGGCGAGCAGCGTCAACGCCAGATTGGTGTGCGAGCTGGCCACATCGATATCCGCGTCCGGGTTGACGCTTGACGCCTCAACGATGCGCAACGCCTCGCGCAGCTCGGTTTCGGCCTTGTCTTGCCGCCCGGTCTCGCTATAGAGCATGGACAGGTTGTTGTGCAGGGCCGCGAGCCTGCGGTCGGTGGGGGAGTAGGCGCGGCGGCACACATCCTGCGCCTGGTGGTACAGATCCTCGGCCTGATCGTACTGCTTGGCCGCACGCATCGCGGTGGCGCAGTTGATAAGTGTGGTGGCCCAGGCTTCGGATGTGCTGGTGGTCAGGCCCATGCGTGCGGCAAGCTCCAGCGCTCGCTGGACTATCCACTGGTTCTCCTGATGGCGTCCCTGCGAGCGGTAGAAGCCCATCGTCTCGTTGAGCACGGTGAGCAGGCCCGCCGCGTCGCCCGCGTTCTCCGCGTCCACCAGTGCCTGTTCAAGATACGGGCCGGCCTTCGTGGCGGCCGCATGACGCTCGAAGATGGCGTCCAGTCCTTTCAGGAACTCATTGACGTCGAAAGTGGCGGGTGGTTCGTTGTCGGTTGAGTCGGCGCTGTCGTAGTCGTCGCCGGCGTCCAGGTCCTCGTCCAGGTCCGGGTCATCGCCCGTCACGCCCCCGATCTCGTCATCATCCATGATGTCACCCGCGCCCGCACCATGCTCGAATTGTGCGGCGAATTGCCTGAGCAGCGCCTCTTCGTCAGCCATATGTACCTCCTTGAACCATGCTGCTATCAGTCTATGGGCTGCATGGTCCATTGCCGGATCATGACGTCGGCCACCTACGAAAAATCGCCTGTGAGCTACCTCTCACAGGCGATTGGGGTGAACGGCACACAGACCGTCCGGCGGAGCGCGAGGCTGCTAGTCCACCTTGATCTCGCGCATACGGTGGATGGCCTCGGTGTCGGTCTCGCATCGCCACGAGTAGAAGGCGAGCAACGCTACGGCCGTGAGAGCGAGTGGGACGCCGCCCAGACCGGTGAACCGGTACTGCATGTCGAAGCCATTGAGCATCGCGCCGCCTACCATGGAACCCACGGCGTTGCCGAAGTTGAAGGCCACCTGCACTGCGGCGCCTGCGATGAGTTCACCGCCGCCCTGACCGGCTTCGGTCATCAGCAGCTGCTGGGGTGCGGAGATGAAGAACAGCCCGAACGCGATCCAGAAAGTGAGGATGGCGGTGGTGACCATATTGCCGGGGACCAGGAACACCATGATCAGACCGATGCATGAGACGGCCTGACCGAGTGCGGCGGTGCCGGCGTGACGCCAGCGATCGGTGATGCGCCCGCCGACCAGGCCGCCGACGACCATGCCGAATCCTGCGAGCATCATAAGCAGCGGCACCAGCGAAGCGGACCAGTCGCCGGACTTCTGCAGCCACGGGGAGACGTAACTCCACCAGCAGAACACGCCGGCGTTGCCGGTGAACACGGCCGCGAGGATCACCCACGGGCCGCGTCGGGTAAGGAATCGGAACTGTCCGGCGATGCCGGCGTCCTTGATCGGCGGCACGAACGGAATCCATACCAGGGTGAGCACGATGGTCATCGCGGCCCATGCGGCGAGAATGCCGAAGGCGAGTCGCCAGGACAGGAATTCGGCCATCAGGGTGCCGGCGGGCACGCCGAGCATGTTGGCGACGGTCTGGCCGGTCACCATCACCGAAACGGCCTGTGCTTCCTTGCCCTTCTCGGCGAGGGTCTTGGCGATGAGGGTCGCGGTTCCGAAGAACGCGCCGTGGGGAAGACCGGAGATGAACCGAGCGGCCAGCAGCATCGCGGCGTTCACGGACAGCGCGCTCATCGCATTGCCGATCAGCGCAATAGCCATGAACAGGATGATGAGGTTCTTCGGCGGCACCTTGCGGCCGAAGACGAGAATCAGCGTGCCGAAGCACACGCCTATCGCATATGAGGAGATGTAATGGCCGGCGGTGGGGATATCCACGCCGGTGGCGGTGGCGGCCTGGGGCAGGATGCCCATCATCACGAACTCGGCCGCGCCCAGGATGAACGCACCCGCAGCCAACGCAAGCAAGCTTTTCTTCATAGTTTCCTCAGGGGTGTCATGAACTCATGGTGTAGACGCCAACGAATGATGTGGCGATTGATTCGAACACATGATACGGCCGTCCGCCAACAAAACGGCATCTGCCGTGACAGTCATGCATTCGCCGCATTGTGGTCCTTGACTGTGTTGGCTCGTAAAACGAAAAAACCGGACTGCTGGGAACCAGCAATCCGGTTTGAGTTGTCGGGCTGGCGGGATTTGAACCCGCGGCCTCTTCGTCCCGAACGAAGCGCGCTACCAAGCTGCGCTACAGCCCGTTTGGCAACGTCCGATATAGTACAACGAACCCGCTTTCTTGCGCAACTACGGAGTGTCGCCCGGAATGCCGCCGTTTTTGTCATTGTCGATGATTGTCGATGATTGTCGATGGTTGTCGGGCTGGCGGGATTTGAACGTATGCAGAGGCGGTGTCGGCATGCGATAGGGCTTCGACAAGATGTCGGCAATCGTGGGGCGTGCGCTGGATGCGAGCCCCAAGGAGAATTCGCCGGCCTTGCGTACACTGAAGAACCATGGCTGAAGTTGTCGAAAACACTGAAAACACAGAGAATACCGAGAACGAGACCCCGGCTGTGCCGCAAATGAGCACCGTCGAGCGTGCGGAGATGCTGCTCCAGCAGGATGCCGCCATTTACGAGAAGATCAAGTCCGGCGCAACGCTGGAGGAGACCGTGGACCCCTCCAACAAGGAGTTCGGCCCGCTCGCGCACCCCGAGCAGGTGCAGATGCGCGTGGCCAAGCGTGCCATGATGCTCGAGGCGGGCATCGCCCCCTACCCGGTGCATCTGGACGTCACCGACACCATCGAGGGCGTGCGCGCCAAGTACGACGGCAAGCTCGAGCCCGGTGAGGAGACCGAGGACATGGTCGGCATCGCCGGTCGCGTGCTGTTCATCCGTAACGCCGGCGGCCTCAACTTCGTGCAGCTCTCCGCAGGCGACGGCACCAAGATTCAGGGCATGATCTCCAAGAAGGAGATCGGCGCCGATTCCCTCAAGCAGTTCAAGCAGCTGGTGGATCTCGGCGATCACCTGTATCTCAAGGGCCGTGTGATCTCCTCCAAGACCGGCGAGCTGTCGGTGTTCGCCACCGAATGGGCCATCGCGTCCAAGGCCCTGCAGCCGCTGCCGGCGCTGCACAAGGAGCTCAACGACGACACCCGCACCCGCAAGCCGTACGTCGCGATGATCGCCGACGAGAAGGTCCGTAATATGGTGCGCAACCGCTCCAAGGCCGTGGCCTCCCTGCGTCACACCTTCGCGAGCCACGACTTCCTCGAGGTCGAGACCCCGATGCTGCAGACCATCCACGGCGGCGCGGCGGCCCGTCCGTTCACCACGCACATGAACGCTTTCGATCTGGACCTCTACCTGCGCATCGCACCGGAACTGTTCCTTAAGCGCTGCCTCGTGGGCGGCATCGACCGCGTGTTCGAGATCAACCGCGACTTCCGTAACGAGGGCGTGGACGCCACCCACGCCCCCGAGTTCACGATGGTCGAGGCCTATCAGGCCTACGGCACCTACGACTCCATCGGCCAGCTGGTCAAGGAGCTGGTGCAGAAGACCGCCATGGACGTCTACGGCTCGCACAAGGTCACGCTGCTGGACGGCACCGAATACGACTTCGGCGGCGAATGGAAGACCATCAGCATGTACGACTCCCTGTCCGAGGCGCTGGGCGAGGAGATCGTGCCCAACGGCGGCCCGGAGCACCCCGGCACCTCCGTGGAGCATCTCGGCGAGATCGCCGACAAGCTCGGCGTTGAGCGTGACGACGTGGAGAACCACGGCAAGCTCGTCGAGCACCTGTGGGAGCACTTCTACGAGGACAAGCTCTACGAGCCCACCTTCGTGCGCGACTTCCCGGTCGAGACCTCGCCGCTGGTCAAGGGCCACCGCACCAAGCCCGGCGTGGTCGAGAAGTGGGATCTCTATGTGCGTGGCTTCGAGCTGGCCACCGGCTACTCCGAGCTCAACGACCCGGTGGTGCAGCGCGAGCGTTTCGTGGCTCAGGCCAAGGACGCGCTCGCCGGTGACGAGGAGGCCTGCGACATCGACGAGGACTTCCTCGAGGCCCTCGGCGTGGGCATGCCGCCGGCAGGTGGCATGGGCATGGGCATCGACCGACTGCTCATCGCCCTGACCGGTGCGACGATCCGCGAGACCATCACCTTCCCGCTGGTCAAGCCGCTGGTCGGCTGATCCATCGGTTTTTGATCGGTGTTGCCGAACAGGCTGATCGGGTTGATTCGTCGGCTGCCTGATTGGCTATCGGATTGATTATCTGATTGATTGGCTGATCAATTGCGGTTCCCTGTGTATGTGAGCGGTCCGGCGAACATGCCGCGCACATACACAGGGAAAGCAACGGAACACTTGGTAAGTGCGCGTGTCCTCGTCGGCTCGCGTACTTTCCGTCCGTGCCACGCATCGCATCTGCGACGTCGTATGGAACGGTCATGGTGGGCCGGTCATGGAAGGCTCGCCGCTTCGAGGGCATGCGATGGCTTCCCTGTGGATGTACGTCATGCGCATGCCGGTCTCCCGCATCGATGCCGGAGACATGCGCGACATGCGTCGCGCGTGCGCACACGTTTCTGCGCGTATGGCGGATTCGCTGCGAAGTATGCTGGACAGCATGAACATTCGATTGTGGTTCGCCGGAGCGCGGCCGAAGACCTGGCCGGCGTCAATTGCGCCGGTGCTGGTCGGCGCGGCGATGGCTTACGTGCGCCTCACACAGTTGGGCACCTGCATCGAGATCAACCCGGAGCCTGCCGAATGCACGACGAACCGGGCGCAGCAGTCAGTGCTGCTGGGCCACTTCTGGCCAGTGTTCACCCTCTGCGTGCTGGTGGCGTTGCTCCTCCAGATCGCCGTGAACTATGCCAATGACTATTCCGATGGCATCCGCGGCGTCGATGCCGGGCGGGATGAGGCGGAACACGCGCAGCGGGACGCGGGCCAAGTCCAGGGCCGTGGTGCCAAGCCGCGGCGGTTGGTCGCCTCGGGCATGCCGCCGAAACAAGTGCTGATGGCGTCCGGCATCGCGGCCGGACTCGCCTGCGTCTGCGGTTTGGTGGCGGTGCTGATCTCCCAGGCGTGGTGGCTGCTGGCGGTGGGGGCGCTGAGTCTGGCGGCCGGCTGGTTCTATACGGGCGGCAGGCATCCTTATGGATACGCGGGGTTCGGTGAACTCGGCGTGTTCCTATTCTTCGGTCTTGCCGCGGTATTGGGCACCGAATACGCCTTGTCCGGTACGGTGGACGGCATGGGCGTGGCGGCTGCCGTGTGCTGCGGGCTCAACGCCGTGATGCTGCTGATGATCAATAACCTGCGCGACGTAGAAGAGGACCGGGAACACGGCAAACGCACACTTGCGGTGCGGTTGGGCGAGCATAACGCCGGCATCCTGCTGACGGTCTGCTGTGTCATCGCCTGGATGATTGGTGCATTCGTCTGCATGGCCCTATGGATGCCGTGGGGTGCGGTGTTGCTGATTTCCGGCGTGGGCGTGCCGATTCGCATGGTTCTGAGCGTGCCGAAGCGCCGGTTCCATACTGCATTTAACGATGCGGGCTTCCAGACGTCGTTCTTCGCCGTGGTCGTAGTCGTATCCGCACTGGTGATGTAATAATGATGCGGCTGACATCGTCATATACTGCCGGGCGCGTTCGGTGAGCGAATCCTCATTCCATGTTCGGCGCCGATGTCCGGTAACCGAAGTTCGATAACCGATGTCCGGTAACCGTTATCCAAACGATGCGCAAAACATAAGACGAATGCTCGTGTTTAGGGCGTTCGGGCGGTAGACTGGCCGTATGACTTACAAACTAGTACTGCTCCGTCATGGACAGAGCGCATGGAACAAAACCAATCAGTTCACCGGCTGGGTCGACGTCCCGCTGACCGAGCAGGGTGAGGCTGAGGCCAAGCACGGCGGCGAGCTGCTCAAGGAGAAGAACGTCCTGCCGGACATCGTCTTCACCTCGTTGCTGCGTCGTGCCATCAACACCGCCAACCTCGCGCTGGACGCCGCCGATCGTCTGTGGATTCCGGTCGAGCGCAGCTGGCGTCTCAACGAGCGTCACTACGGCGCTCTGCAGGGCAAGAACAAGACCGAGATCCGTCAGGAGTACGGTGACGAGAAGTTCATGCTGTGGCGTCGTTCTTACGCCACCCCGCCGCCCGAGATCGACCCGGACGACCAGTACGCCCAGAACCACGACCCGCGCTACACCGGCGACCCGGTTCCGGAAGCCGAGTGCCTGGCCGATGTAGTCAAGCGTGTCGAGCCGTACTTCAAGTCCGACATCGAGCCGCAGCTGCGCGCCGGCAAGACCGTGCTGATCGCCGCTCACGGCAACTCCCTGCGTGCCATTGTCAAGATGCTTGACAACCTGACCGAGGAGGAGATTGCCAAGGTCAACATCCCGACCGCCATCCCGCTGCTGTACGAGCTGGACGAGGACTTCAAGCCGATTAAGCCGCGTGGCGAGTACCTGGACCCGGAGGCTGCCGCCGCCGGTGCCGCCGCCGTCGCCGCACAGGGCCAGAAGTGATGTTGGCGTCGTAGTCCGTCACGTCATACGTGCATAAGCACGATAGCAGCAATACTCACAAGGGGAGTCGCACCCATCCGTGCGGCTCCCCTTGTCGCATAAGTGGGGGCCACAAGAGCTTTCGTGCGTCCACGGTGTAGGGAACTTCCCACCATGTAGGGAACTTCCCATGATGTAGGGATTGCCCCACCGTGTAGGGAACGAAAATGGCTGTATTCCGCGGAAAACACGACATGGCCCATGTGGGCATCCCTACACGATGGGAAGTTCCCTACACCGTGGGGGTATTTCCCACGCTGCCGTGTCACCATTGTTGCGTAGCAGCGTGCCACCGTGCACAAGGCATAAGAAAACGGCGCCCAGCCGTAGCCGAATCGCCGTTTCAGGCATCCCCGAGGGGATAAGTATTATGCCGACGCGCCAATCGCCACCATCACTGCGATACCCGTATCCCCGGTGTTTCGCAGATCAGCGTTGACGCGCCGAACTCGCTCGAGTCTTACTCGATGGCGCCTTCCTCATCGCGGGCAGGCTTCTTGGACGGGTCGAAGCCGGAGACGATGTACACCACGCGACGGGCGGCGGAGACGGCGTGATCGCCGAGACGCTCGAGGAAGCGGCCCAGAAGCACGATGTCCACGGTCTGCTGACGGGTGATGCCGTCGGACAGAGCCAGCTCGAAGGTCTTGTGGTGCAGCTCGTCGAGCTTGTCATCGTTGAGGATGATGTGCTCGGCGGTCTTGGCGTCGCGGTCGGACAGCATAGCGATGAGCTGGTCGGCGGTGTCGCTCAGGAATTCGAGCATCTCGGCGAACACCGGCTGCGCTTCTTCAGGCAGCGGGGAGGCCGGGTAGGTGCGGCGGGCGCCTTCGGCAACGTGACGAGCGAGATCGCCCATACGCTCGAAGGTGGAAGCCAGACGCAGCGTAGACACCACAACGCGAAGGTCAGTGGCCACCGGGTTCTGCTTGGCGAGCAGACGGACGCACTGGTCGATGATGGAGGACTCAAGGGCATCGATCTCGATGTCGCCGTCGATGACGGTCTGTGCGGCCTCGACGTCCTGCTTGAGCAAAGCCTCGCCGGCGCCATTGATCGCCTTACGCACATCCTGCGCCATGCGGTCGAGGTCGTCAGCAACCTGCTTCAGCTCCTCGTTGAAAATAACGCGCATTTCTCTAGCCTTTCATGCTTTGGTATTGCAACCTCTCTCAGTGTATTATTCCAGCTTTCTCGCCCTACTTCAACGTAGGCAATAGCAACCTCAAGTTGTTTCATTGTTCATTGGGTTGTTCACTTGCAATTCATGTTCTCGGCGTGCCGCGCGGTGTGGGAGAATGGACCCATGACCCTGATGTCGATTCCCGTTGCCGTGGCGCTGGTTGCCGCCGCCGTCCTGTTCGTGGCCATCGTGGTGGCGTTGGTGTTGGGGATGGCCACCGGCCGGGTCCGGATTGCCGGCTTCCGCGGCCATTCCTCCGCTGATGAAGGGGATGACCTGCCCGACGAGACGGCCACGCTGCTGTCGATGATGCCCGGTGTGTCGATCGTGGTGGATGCCAACGACGAAGTGGTCCGCTCGAGCCCGGACGCCTATCGCTTGGGCGTGGTGGCCGACGACGCCATCGTGGACCAGACGGTGCTTGACGCGGTGCATGAGGCCCGCCGCTCCGGAGGCAAACGTCTTTTCGACCTGACGACCACAACGCCGCAACGATATGTGGCGGAGGCCAACCGCGCCGAGCACGTCGAATCCCGGACTTCCAGCCGACCGAACTGGCTGAAGGTGACGGTCGGCCGCATCGATGACCGCTTCGTCATCGTATTGGTCAATGATGTCAGCGACGCGATTCGCTTCGCGCAGGTGCGTGATGCGTTCATCATCAATGTGTCCGAACAGTTGCTCGGCCCCACCGAGGCGCTGGGGAAGCTCGCCGATGAGCTTGAGAAGGGCGAGCTTGATGCGCAGCAGATCGCGCGGGACGCTCGGCAGGTGCGGTCGAGCTGCGACAAGCTCAACCACATGGTTTCCGATCTGCTGCTGCTCATCCGTGCTCAGGAGCCGATTACGCCGTCCTCAGCCAACCGGCTGCCGTTGCTGGATCAGGTTCGTGAGACGGTGGAGCGTTTGCGGCCGCAGGCCGATCGCTTCGGTGTCGGACTGACCGTATCCGGCGACGCCGATCTGGTGGTCAATGACGAAGGCGGCCAGATCGACAGTGCCGTGACCAAGCTCATCGAGAACGCCATCGGCTATTCACCCGAAGGCGGCGTGGTGGGTGTGTCCGTGACCAGGTCCAAGGGTGGAGACAGTGCGGTGATCCGGGTGATCGATCACGGTGCCGGCATCGATAAGAAGGCCCAATCGCGCATCTTCGAGCGCTTCTACCGTGGCGCCGATCAGAATGCGCGCACCGCGGACGGCGTGGGACTCGGACTTGCCATCGCCAAGCACGTCGCACTCACGCATCACGGCGACATCACCGTGTGGAGCGCGCCCGGTCAGGGCAGTACGTTCAGCCTGACGCTGCCGTTGGCACAGTGACCAACGCGGGCGGCCCGATGCGGGCGTCTTATCCATAGTTGCGGCTTACTGTCCCAGCCGTCGGTAGTCCCAGCGGTCGAAGTACTCCCAGATCAGCATGAGCACCCCGATGATCACGCCGGCAGCGCACAGAATCACGAATGACACCGTGTCGTAATGCAGTACGAGCAGCACCAGCGAGACGATGAGCGCCACGGTCCACAGGCCGGTCCCGATGCCGAATACCTTGCGCAAGTCCACGCGTACCGGTTTGGGGGCCGGCTTGCGGACCGCTGGGTCGATGATGGGCGCGAACTTCATAGTTAGCACTGTAGTAAAAAGGTCGGTCAACGGCCGATTACTGCAGATGCTCGACCACGTAATCCACGCACTTGGTGAACGCGATCACATCGGACGGCTCCACCGACGGGAACACGCCGACGCGCAGCTGGTTGCGGCCCAGTTTGCGGTAGCCTGCGGCGTCCACGATGCCGTTTTCGCGCAGGATGGCCAGCACCTGGCTTGCCTGCACGCGCTCGTCCAGATCGATGGTGACCACCGAATGCGACCGGGCGTCCGGGTCCGTGACGAACGGCTGCGCGTACTGCGAGCGTTCCGCCCACGAGTACAGGATGGAAGCGGACTTGGCGCAGCGTGCGGCCGCCCAGTCCAGACCGCCGTTGTTGTTGAGCCATTCGATCTGGTTCGCCATCATGATGAGGGTGGCGACCGCCGGGGTGTTCAGCGTCTGGTCCTTACGCGAATTGTTCAGTGCGGTCGTCAGCGAGAGGAACGGCGGTACCCAGCGGCGTGCCCCCTCAAGATGGGCGCTGGACTCCACGCCGGCGGCGCGTTCAATGGCCTCGGGGGAGAGCACCGCGACCCACAGTCCGCCGTCGGAGCCGAACGCCTTCTGCGGGGAGAAGTAATACACGTCGGTCTGGGTGATGTCGAGGGGCAGGGCGCCTGCCGCGCTGGTGCCATCGATGACGGTCAGCGCGCCGGCCTCACGGCTGCCGGGCACGCGGCGAATCGGCGCGGCGACGCCGGTGGAGGTCTCGTTATGGGCCCAGCAGTAGGTGTCCACGCCTTCGGTGAGCTCGGGCAGACGGTAGGTGCCGGGCTCGCCTTTGAAAATAACGGGTCGCTCGAGGAACGGCGCGTTCGCGGCGGAGGCGGCGAATTTGGCGCTGAACGAGCCGTACGAGCCGAAGGCGGCCTGACGGGTGATGAGCGAGGCGCAGGCAATCTCCCAGAACGCGCTGGCGCCGCCGTTGCCCAGAGCCACCTCGTAGCCATCGGGCAGATGGAAGAATTCGGCCAGTCCCTCGCGGATGGAGCCGACCACCTGCTTGACCGGGCTCTGGCGGTGGGAGGTGCCCATCAGCGTGGTGGCGCCGGCGTCGATCGCGGCAATCTGTTCGGGGCGGATTTTGCTGGGGCCGGAGCCGAAGCGTCCGTCTTCGGGCTTCAATGATTCGGGGATGTTCACAGTCACTGTCATGGCTTCAAGGGTAGCCAGTGCCGGGCGCGAATGCGCAGATTTCCCGATTATCGGCTATCGGATTGAGCGGGCATGGTCAGGAGTCGGTGCCGGCGGAGCAGCACTGCGGGAACGCGTCCACGGTGAACGGAATGTGGCGGGGAGCCGGCGCCGGTTGGTGGATGCGGTAAATGTGAAGGACTCGCGCGGATAGCGTTCCATAAGGAATGCGTATAGCTCGGCATTCAAGACGCATCATGCGGGTACCGAGCCGTCCGTGCACGGACTCACGAGAAATGGCAGACGGGCCCGAAACCGGGAGAATACTGGGGAAAACTCGTGAAACGTCTTGTGAAACACTTGCCGTTCGATGGGCGGCATATAAATCATGGATGACCGAGGACACGCCGTAGCGGACCCCGGATAGTCCCGTAATGGTTTGCCGGTTGACCCGTGGGCGTTGTACAGTGGGCAATTGTGACGGTACGGTGACGCTCCCACGAAGGGGCGTTCGAGCCCATCCAAGGAGTTATGAGTTATGAAGCACGCCTCGCATAAAGCGACCAAGGTCTCACACCAGAAGTTCAGCTTAGCGAAGGCGCTCTTCGCCTCCGGCAAGGGTTCGCATTCCGTACGTGCGGTGCGTGCGGTGCAGGCCGCAGGCGGCGATGCCGTGGTTCTTGGGCTTGACCCCGCGGTCGCCGAGAAGATCAACGAGATCGCACCGCAGACCCGTCGTTCCATTCGTCAGGCCGCCCGCGCGGCCGAACGCCGTAGCCATATTCTGGCTTCGGCCTCCCTCGCCGCCTTGGTGGGCACTGCGGCCACTTCGATGGCCTTCGCTTCGCAGAACGGTGAAGCTCCGGTGCTTGCCGATCCGGCCACCACGACCACTCAGCTCAAGCGTGTCAGCGATGTGTCCAGCGCCTCTCGTTCCGAGGCCCGCACCGAGCTCACCTCACCGGTCGCCACCCAGTCCACCAACGAAGGCGGATGGGGCCTGAGCAACTCCGAAAGCGCGCTCAACACCCAGCTCATGAACCGTAACACCGCGAACAACCCGGTGGTCTCGGTGCTCATGGATGAGGACAGCGCCGCACTGCCGGCCGGTTATAACCCGAACCACGACGCCGGCACCAGCGGCAACAACTATCCGTGGGGCCAGTGCACATGGTATGCCTACAACCGTCGCACCGAGCTGGGGCTGCCCACCAGCGGCAACTTCGGCAATGGCGGTCAATGGGCCGACTCCGCCGCCGCCCTTGGGTATTGGGTGGACAACACTCCTCGCCATGTGGGCGATGCCGTGGTGTTCGCTCAGGGGCAGGCCGGTTCCGATCCGGTCTACGGCCATGTGGCCGTGCTGGAGAAAATCAATGCCGACGGCTCCATCGAGGTCTCCGAATCCAACGTCAAGGGTCTGGGAGTGATTTCCCACCGCACGTTCAGCGCCGCCGATGCGGCCAAGCTCCAGTTCGTGCATTACTGATTCGTTATTGATTATTGGTTCCTTGCTCCGAGGCTCGGACATCGACATCGAAGATTCGTCCGAATGCGGGCCGAATGGCAGTCGGACATGATCGGCGGGTTGAAGACGATTTGAAAGAATGAGACTCGGCGGGCATTCATATACCGGCTTTTCGACTACAAATTCAGTTTGAATCCAGCTCGGGGACACGCACACGGTCCGCTGTGACCGGACTTGCAATCATCTGGGAGCTTGCTGCATATTGCCGGCGTCAATAGACGACACGCCGATGAAATCCCAGTTATTATGCGGCATTGCCAGCCGATTCCCAGTATTTGTTCATATTCGGTGGTTACCGTTCAGGGGCTATGAGGACTTTTCCCCGAATCGCTTCCGTGATTGCGGCGTGCACGGCCGCCGCAAGCCTGTTCGCATTCGCCCCCACGACCGCCATGGCCGATGAGGGTATCGTGACCGCCACCAAGTCGTTCCCGACGGTCAGCACCACTCGAGAGAACCTGACCGCCGAATCCACCTCCACCGAAGTCGAGGGCGACTCCAGCTGGGGCGGCATCGAGACGTTGAACGTGCCACAGACCGCTTCTCAGGCCGAGAAGGATGCGGCTGCCGCCGAAGCGGCGCAGAAGATTCAGGATGAGGCCGCCGCGGCCCAGGTGCAGAGCCAGATGGAGGCCGCCAGCCGTGGCCAGGCCCGCAGCACCATGTCCTATACGGAGCTTGACGGGTCCGTCTCCGCCGGTGCCGCCGCATCCATCGACAAGGCATACTCGCTGATCGGCCAGAGCATGGACTGCACCGCACTGGTCAGCTACGCCCTCGCCGCACGCGGCATCAACTTCCATGGCTGGCCCGAGGAGTACGCCAACGTGCCGGGCGGCCAGATCGTCACCGACGGCTCCCTGCAGCCGGGCGACATCCTCATCTACGCCAGCACCGGTGGCTGGAACGGCGGCGCCCATTACGACCATGTGGCACTGTATGTGGGCAACGGTCAGGCGGTGCACGGCGGTTGGAACGGCTACACCGTGGCGCTGGCCGGCGCGATGCTCAACCAGGTGACCATCGTGGTGCGCATCCCGTGACGCTCCCCGCCGGATGGGACGGCATGGACGGAACCGGCTATGCCGGATAAGTCGTATGTCGTGTGTGCCGGCGTAACGATATCGAAAAGCGAACAGGGGTGATGTTTCGTTACAGGGCCTTCGGACGTTCCGTCCGGAGGCCTTTATGGTAAGGTGGTGCGTTGATGATGAACGTTAGGCAGATTCTTTCCGCGTCGGCTGCAGTAGTGGTCGCCGCTACCATGTTCGCAGGTGTGGCACCGAGCGCCAGCGCCGCGGGTACGGCGGATGACAGCACTGTGGTCTCCTCTCGCTCCTTCCCCAAGGCCTCCGCCGCCAAGGCGAATCTTCTGGCCGAATCCACGTCCACTTCGGTGGATGACAATGCCGATTGGGGCGGCATTGAAACGTTGAATGTGCCGCAGACCCAATCCCAGTCCGAGAAGGATGCCGAGGCCGCGCAGAAGGCCGCCGACGAGGCATCCCAGGCACAGACCGAGGCATACGCGGCCAGCCGTTCCGAGCAGCGCGCCGAGATTCCTCAGGTCGATCTTGGCTCCATGAACGGCGGCGGCGCCGATCTCGCCAAGTTCGCCATGCAGTTCCAGGGCTATCCGTATGCGGCCGCCGGCAACACCCCGTCCGGCTGGGATTGCTCCGGCTTCGTGCAGTATGTGTACGCCCAGTTCGGCATCTCCCTGCCGCATTCCTCCGGTGCACAGGCCGCTATGGGCACGCCGGTGGCCAGCCTCGCCGAAGCCCAGCCCGGCGACATTCTGGCGAACGGCATCCATGCCGCCATTTACATCGGCAACGGCATGGTGATCAATGCCATGAATCCGGTGCAAGGCACTCAGATCGCCGACGTTTCCGTATTCGGCGGCAACCCCTACTCCATCCGCCGCATCCTGTAGTCTCCCTTGGAACCCGCCTTGAGCGGCGGTGAATGCATCCCGATTAGCGGGCTGCCGATACGGGGACAGCAATCTGCATAACGTGACAGAGATGACCATTCGGGCGCGTCCTTCGGGGCGCGCCTTTCTCGTTCTTTGGGCGGCGCATACCACGCAATCCGAGTGTCGCGGGGTATTGTGGGAGATACGCGGAACAGGTTCCGCGATAACTTCAAGGAGGTCGTCATGATTAACGACAAGGCCATTCTCGTCGGCGTTGACGGGTCGCATGCCAGCTACAAGGCAACATGGTGGGCCGCGAATTATGCGAAGCATGCCGGACTCACGCTGCAGATTGTCTGTGCGTATTCCCTGCCCAGCTATGCCGCCGTTTCGTTCGATGCCACCTACACGGCGATGGGGGATGACAACGCCGCGCATTCCGATGCCCAGGAGATTCTGTCCAAGGCCAAGGCCATCGCGGATGAGCAGGGCGTCGAAGCCGCCACGCTGATTGTCACCGGTGATCCCGCGTCCGTGTTCGTGGAGTTGTCGCGCAACTACAATCTCATCGTCATCGGCAACCGCGGCAAGGGCGGACTGGCCGAGCGTCTGCTGGGCACTACCTCGTCGTCATTGCCCGCATACGCCTATTGCCCGATCGTCGTGGTGCCCTACACCGACGATGACGGCAACCTCATGCACCTCAACAACACCATCACCAAGGTGGCCGTGGGCTCCGACGAATCCAAGTGGGGTCTCAAGGCGCTGGACATCGCCGCGGACTTCGCATCCTCCTGGGGCGCCGAGCTCGACGTGATCTCCGCCGTGCCGAACCTCAAGGGCGTGGACGGCGAGGACGCCGTGATGGAGTCCTACAAGGAGGACCTCGACGTGCGCATCAAGCCGTTGCAGGAGGCGCATCCGGACCTCACGATCAACAAGCAGATCGTCTCCGGTCCGGCCGTGAGCGCCCTGACCAAGGCCAGCTTCGATCATGACGTGGTCGTTGTCGGATCTCGTGGCCGCGGTGGCTTCACCGGCCTGCTGCTGGGCTCCACCAGCCAGGGACTGCTGCAGCACGCCGCCGGCCCGGTTTACGTGGTGCCGCGTAAGTATGTGGAGGCTGCGGAGTCCCGTCTCGATACCGTCCCGAGCTCGCCGGCGGAAGTGCCCACCAAGTCCTTGGACGATATCGCCGGAGTCGAGGAGATTCCGGTGCCCAAGGCCGAGCCCGAGGTGGCCCATCAGATCGAGGCCACCATCGATCCGAAGCACGAGTAGTCGGTAGGTTTGGCAGTGGCTCCTTTTGGCTGAGGGGAGCCGCCAGCTGATAATGCGACAGCTATAGCAGTGGCTCCCCTCTCTGAGGGGAGCCACTATCTATTTGGTTTGACGGCTCTCTTCAGTGAGGGAGCCGCTGCCATATGCGCCGTATATACGTATATAGCCGTATATACGGCAAATCATTCCGTCAGTGCTTGATGGTCACGTTCATGCGCACCGGGGTCTCCTGCACATAGGTGTGCTTGACGGTGCAAGCCTTATCGATGTGACGGGTCACGCGCTCCTTGAGCTTTTCGGCGTCCTCCTCGGACAGCCCGGCATCGGAGGCGTCCACCACGACCTGCTCGTCGAAGCTGGTGTAGGCGTCGTTTTCGGGGTCGTAGGTGCCGTCCACCACAATCTTGGCGCCCTTGCCCTCGCCCAGCGCGTGCTCGACGGCGAACTGGCTGGACAGCGCCGCGCAGCCTGCCAGCGCGACCTTCATCAGGTCACCCGGCGTGAACTGGCCGCGGTCCTTGCCGAACTTGATGTGCGCGCCGTCGTCGCTGAAGGCGTCCCACGAACCATCCTTGTTGCGCTCTACCCACAGTCGCTTACCCATAGTGTGCCTCCTTACGGCATCTCATGGCATTGTTGACCTCTCCATTATGCCCCGACAGGACGTTCGACGGGTGGTGGAACTCATCGATGGCGGAAAATGCCGGTTGCCGTCTGACTCGGGCAGTGTGGGGCGGTGCGGTCGGACCCCTGCCGCTACCATGGTGGGCATGGCTTTGACTGAAGAACAGCTCGCTGACATCCGCACCCGCATCCCGTCCCGTCCGGACACGGACATTCCGATGCCGTACGAGGATCTGGTGCGCAAGATCCTTATGGAAGGCTCGCTGAAGTCCGATCGTACCGGCACGGGCACCATCTCCCTGTTCGGCCAGCAGATGCGGTTTGACCTGTCCCGGTACTTCCCGTTGCTCACCACCAAAACCGTGTTCTTCAAGGGACTGGCGTATGAGCTGCTCTGGTTCCTGAAGGGGTCCTCCAACATCCGCTGGTTGCAGGAGCACAACGTGCACATCTGGGACGAGTGGGCCGACGAGAACGGTGATCTGGGTCCCATCTACGGTGTGCAGTGGCGCTCATGGCCGGCCCCCACGCCAGAAGACCCCAACCGCACCATCGATCAGATCGGCAATGTGCTCGATCTGCTGAAGCATCATCCGGATTCCCGCCGCATGGTGGTGTCCGCGTGGAACCCGGCAGAGGTCGAGCAGATGGCGCTACCTCCGTGCCACGCCCTGTTCCAATTCTATGTGGCCAACGGGCGTTTGAGCTGCCAGCTGTACCAGCGTTCGTGCGACATGTTCCTCGGCGTGCCGTTCAACATCGCGTCCTACTCGCTGCTCACGCTGATGATGGCCCAGCAGACCGGCCTGGAACCCGGTGAGTTCGTCTGGACCGGCGGCGACTGCCATGTCTACGACAACCATATCGATCAGGTGCTCGAGCAGCTCTCCCGTGAGCCGTATCCGTATCCCACCATCGAGATCCGCAAGGCCGATTCGCTGTTCGACTACGACTACGACGACTTCACCATCGTGGATTACCGCCATCATCCGACCATCAAGGCTCCTGTGGCGGTGTGACGACCGCCGCCTTCGGTTGTGTGCGGCCTTACTATTCGGCTGCGTACGGCCTGCGGACGACCCTGCGTACGGCCCCGCGCGCGTTGCGTTGGGCCGTCCGTCCGCCGGGTCGGCTGGCCGGAGACGGGGCGAGACTCCGCGATCGGCCGGTCCGTCTGGCATGCCCATTACACTAAGGGCAGTTCCGCAATCCAGGAGGAGTAAGCGAAATGGAGCATGACAGTAGCCGTACCGGCTATCACGAACCCGAGCCCGGATCTGCCGGGCTGTCTGCCACTGAGGAGGATTGGGGTGACGATTTCCCCAAGACGTTCTCGGTGAATCTGATTTGGGCTGAAGCCCGCGACAAGGAAGGTCGTTCGGGCGCCATCGGCCTTAATGGCGGCATGCCTTGGCATCTGTCCGAGGACATGAAGCATTTCAAGGAGCTGACCGTATCGCATCCGGTGATCATGGGCCGTAAGACTTGGGAGTCGCTGGATCTCAAATACCGTCCGCTTCCTAACAGGGACAACATCGTGGTCTCGCGCGACCCGCTGTATCGTGCGCCGGGCGCCACGGTGGTCACCAGCCTTGACGACGCCCTCGATCTGGCCCGTCAGGAGGCCATCCCGGACGATGGTCTGGACCGTTCCGAGATCTGGATCATCGGCGGCGCGCAGCTGTTCGCCGAGGCGCTTCCGTTCGCGGACAAGGCCTACATCACCGTTCTGGCAGCCCATGTGGACGCCGACGCCTATGCGCCGGACATGGCCGCGCTCGTCGAAGCGGGCCTGTGGCGCGAAGCCGAGGTGGGGGAGTGGCGCACTCCCGATGACCACACGTCCGGCGTGGAATCATACCGATTCATCACGCTGGTCAAAACCAAGTAGCCGTGGATGGTCGGCCTCTGATCGGCAGGGGCGACCATCGTGCGTCGATTCCGGGGAGAGACGCGCCTGACGATGCTCAGGCCGGATCGTCCCCTTCATGCCGTCGTCCGATGCACCATGCCGGGCGACGGTCTTGTATCATCCCCTGTATGCATCCCTTGCATCATCCAGCATTGTGCAATATCTGCAATATTATCGGCCGGACCCCGCGTCCTCGAATCGAATGGAAAGCGCTATGAGCACCACCAAGCCCTACACCGTCATGACCGTCTGCACCGGCAACATCTGCCGCTCGCCGATGGGTGAGATCATTCTGCGCCACTATTTCGAGGAGCGCGGCCTTGGCGACAAGGTGGATGTGGAATCCAGCGGCGTGTCCGATGAGGAATGGAGCCATCCGATCGACCCCCGCGCCGTGCGGGTGCTGCGCGAACGCGGGTACGGCGATGAGATCCCGCGCGATCATTTCGCCCATCGCATCTCCCGTGACGAAATCGCGCGTACGGATCTGTTCCTGCCGATGACCGCATCCCACATGCGCGCGCTGTTGCGCATGCTGCCGGCCGGCAAGCGCGCCGAAGTGCATATGTATCGCAGCTTCGACCCGAACCTGCCCAAGCCGAAGCCCGGGCGTGAGGACCAGATCGATCTGGTCGATCCGTGGTACGGCGGTCCGCATGAGTTCGAGGTGGCCATCGACCAGATTGAAGAGGTCGCGCCGTACATCGTCGACTGGGTGGCCAAGCAGCTCGATGCCGAGTCGTGACGGACGGTGATTCACGGCTGTCAATCCACAGCTGGCGATCCGTCATATCGACGGTTGCATAGGCCGCATCGAATGTTCCGGCACCGCCGTCTTCTTAAGCGGAGGATGGCGGTGCCGATTGCGTAGGTGCCGGGGATGTCAGAACACCAGCTGCACCAGCAGCATGTAGGTCACGGTTCCGCCGGCGATTGACAGCAACATATTGCGCTTCCAGCAATGCAGGGCCACGATCACCGCACAGGCGATGAACTCGGGCGCACCGTGGGAGCCGGTGAACACCGGGGTGTTTCGTAGGGAATACACCACTAGTAATCCGGTCATCGCATACGGCAGCACCGCACCGAGATACTCGATGATGCGCGGGGGCTGTTTGGATTCCGGGAATATCAGAAACGGCAGGAATCGCGTGAGCATGGTGCCGATTACCACTGCCACGATGGTGGCCACGCCCTGCCAGACGGTCATGATCATGCCTGATGAGCCTCCTTCGGGCCGGGGGCGGGGGAGTCGTGAAGTTCGTGTGAGCCGCGCGATTTGTGCTGAATCGTGTCGTCACTGACGGCGGCGTCGGCGGAGTCGGGGGGTATCGCCGTCAATGGCGATGGCGTCACCAGTATCATCGGTAGCGTTGCCGGTCCTGAGCGTATCCAGATACGGACGCAGCAGCAGGAACGCCACAAGCATCACGGCCATCGACGGAATCATGAAATCGTTGGCACCGAAGATTACCAGACAGGCGAGGGAGGCCAGCACGCCGATGACGGCGGCAAGCCGTTCGCGATGATGTCCGCCCAGCCATTGGTCAAGGAAAATCACCAGAAACAGTGCGGTGAGCACGAATTCGAGTCCGTTGGTGTCGAACGGCAGATGCGACCCGATGAGACCGCCGAGCGTGGCGCCGATGACCCAGTAACTCTGGTTGCAGGCCGTGACCCAGAAGTAGAACCATCCCCGGTCGATGCCGTCGGGGATGCGGGCGGTGGAATTGATAGCGAAGGTTTCGTCGCACATGCCGAAGATAAGGTACGGGCGCTTCCAGCCAAGACCCTTGAACGACTTGAGCATCGACAGCCCGTAGAACAGATGTCGGGCATTGACCATCAGCGCAAGCAGGAACGCGGCGATCGGGTTGAACGCCGAGAGCAGTAGGTTCACGGTGACGAATTCCATCGACCCCGCGAAGATGAACGCGCTCATGCACATCGGCCATACGAAGGAGAACCCTTTGATGCCCATCAGAATGCCGTATGACGTGCCGAGGAACAGGAATCCCAGGCATATCGGCACGGTAAGCGGGAACGCGGCCTTCAGAGCCGCGAGGACATCACGGCGCGGTGCGGACCGGCGGTTGCTGGCGTTGGTTTCGGCATCGGTTACGGTTCTGGTGCCGGGAACCGTGGTGGTGCCGTTACCGTTGCCCATATCCCGCCTCTCTTCGGTGATGTTGTTCCGATGCTTTTGTCCGCAAGACAAACGGGACAAGGATAGCGCGCACGGGGGAGCCGTCGCTGGAATCATCCACACGATGGCCGGGAGCGCCTGCCGGATGCGGTAGGGGCGTCGGTCGTGCGCATACGATGGCCGGGGCGAGCGAAACAGACTGCAAGTATGCGGGATAACGAAACCGTCGCGTACATACAGTCCCAAATAAGGCCGGAACGGACTGTAAGTACGCGGGACCTTCGACAGGCCGCATACTTACAGTCCGTTCATACAGTCCGTTTGGCGCCGCGCCCGCCGTCCGATGGGTTATGCTTAGTAAAGTTTTTTACTAAAATCGACGGTGTCAATGTGCGGACGGTGCGGATAGTGCGGACGGCGTTGATGCATGGGGAGGATGCTGATGGCCACGTTGAAGGAGGTCGCCGAACGGGCCGGGGTGTCGCAGAGCACGGTGTCGCGCCTGCTGAACGATCCGTCGTTCTCGATCAAGGAGGAGACGAAGCGGCGCGTGCTGCGCGTGTGCGAGGAACTGGGCTATCGCGACGTGTTCCGCCCGGCGATCGCGGTGCTGGACGCGCCACCCTCGGGCGAGGAACTGCAGGACGCATACTTCGCCGAACTGCGCGGAATCGTGGAGGAATGCGCGCGATCGCTGGGACTGGACCGGCCGGTGTTCGTCCATTCCATCCGTGAACTGATCGAACGGGCCGGCGAGTTCGACGGGTTCGTGACGATCGGGGCGACCGTGTTTCCCGCGGACGATCTGCGTGCATTGCACAAGGTGCTGCCGCATGGCGTGTGCATCGACACGAATCCCGCGCCGCATCTGTTTGACTCGGTGTGCCCGGACCTGTCGCAGACCATGCTGGATGCACTGGACGCACTGATTGCTGCCGGGCGTCGTCGGATCGCGTTCATCGGCGGCGTGGGCAGCCTGATGGGGCTGCATGACTATCCCGAGGACATCCGTGAGGCGTCGTTCCGCCAATGGGCCGTGCATTTGGGGCTTGACGTGGATGGGCTGGTGTACTCGCGCGGCACGTTCACGGTCGAAAGTGGCTACGAGCAGGCTTCGCGTCTGGTCGCCGACCATCGCGGTGGCGGGGAGGGCGGCCGGATAGGCGGGGCGAACGGCGCCGATGCCACCGTCGATGACGGACACGGTGACATGCCGGACGGTCTGATCGTGGCGGCGGACGTGCTTGCGGTGGGCGTCCTGCAGGCGCTGAACGCGCTGCAAGTGCGCGTACCGGACGAGCTGGCCGTGGTCAGCGTCAACAACCAGTCCATCGCCCGGTACACGTCGCCCTCGCTGAGCTCCTACGCCATCGACCAGCGCGAACTTGCGCGCACGGCCCTGACCACGCTGATCGACGGGCTCGAGCACGAGCGCAAGGTCCGTCGCCATGTGCTGCTCACCACCGAACTTGTGGCGAGGGCCAGTTTTACGCCGCAGCTGTGAGATGCCGATTGGAATCGTTGCCGTTGCGGTGTTGAGCAGGCAGGACGACAACAGCATCGGTGGTGGCCTTGGTGACATTGGCCGCCGAGGCCACCGCCGATACGGTGTGGGATGACGGCGGTCAGATGCGTTGGATGTCCACGTCGAGGGTGAGCGGCCTGCCTGCGGGCAGCTGGTAGGCGGGGTGTACGGGCGCGCCCCACGAGTCGTCGCCGCCGACGCCCATCTGCCCGGCAAGCAGTCGCAGATACGTATGCCGTGGCTCGGGCAAGTCCTCGCGCCTGCGTGCGGCCTCGATGGTGGTCGTGTCCCACGGCAGCAGGCTCGCGGCGAAGTGGCGGTCCCCATGCTGGCGGATGCGCAGGCCGTGGCCGTGGACGTCAGTGGCCTCGAGCCAGCGCACGTCCTCCCGGTTGCCAGTCTCCTGGACCATGAGGTACGGTGCGAAGCTTTTCGCGGCCGTGGTGTTCCAGATGCCGAGCCGGCCGCCACGCTTGCGGTCGCGGTAGGTCTCCTCGGGGCCGGGCCCGTAGTAGCGCAGCCGGTCGTATTCGCGGGGTAGCTCCCATTCGATGCCGAAGGCGGGCAGGCTGGCCGTGTCGGGGTCGGTGCCCGGATATTTGACGGTCAGGTGCAGGCGCATGGCCGGGTCGATGCGGTATATGATGAACGCGGGTGTGCGATCGGGGTCGGCGAGCTCGAACTGGTATTCGGCGACGAGTTCGCCGTCGTCGGTCCGGTTGATGTGCGTGCCGGTGGTGACGGCGTAACGGCCGGCGGGGAACCATGCGGCGCGGTCGAAGCCGGAGTGGTTGCCGCGGTCGTTGTCGGTCAGTGGGCGGAAGGTGACGATGTCGGGGCGACGGATCACCATCTCGCGTCCGTCTCGTTTCCACGAGACGATGCCTCCCTGTGTGCGCGACAGGAGGATTTCCTCGTCAGCGCGTCGGATGCCCGCGTTCCAGCGGCCGAGCGTGACCATGGCGGAATCGTTGCCCGTGGGGGCGGCGTCGTTGCTGGCGCAGGTTGCGACGAGCCTGTCGTTGATGATGTGACTGCTTTCGGTTTCGGGCGTGCGGGGGCGGTTTTCGTTGCCGGAGCGGGTGCCGGACGTGCGCCCGGCGTTGAGGACGCCGACGAGCTGGCCGAACGCGAGCTGGTAGCCGGCCGGGGCCCAGTCGGTGGCGTTGGCGAGGCGTAGGTCGACCTCGTAGACGACCTCATGCACGCCGTCACTTGGCCTTGGGCTTGGGCTTGGACAGGTGCCGGTGTTGGTGGAGTCGTTGGCGTCGGTGATGGTGTTGGCATCGGGGTAGTCGATGTCGTGGCGTGTGGTCTGGCCGGCGGGCACGTCGAATTGGTAGTCGCAGTGCCAGATTTCGCGGCCGTCCAGGAGGAGTCTGGCGGTGAACAGGTAGTCGTCGGTGCCGGTGAATTGGTTGCGGTTCTCGATGGTCACGCCGTGCCCGTCGGGGGTGAGGCGGATCGGCGAGTACAGTTGTTTGATCTCCTGGGCCTTGGGGCTGGGGGTGCGGTCGGCGAACACGATGCCGTTGCCTGCGAACTCGTAGTCGGTGGGCCGGTCGCCCCAGTCGCCGCCTATCGAGAGGCGTTCCGTACCGTCGGGAAGGCGTTGGATGAGGGCCTGGTCGATGTAGTCCCAGATGAACCCGCCCGCATAGCAGTCATGGGATTCCAGGTCGGTGAACTCGTCGAGCCCGCCGCACGAGTTGCCCATCGCGTGCATGTACTCGCAGCTCATGAACGGCTTCCGGGGTTTGCCGCTTGTGTTGGCTGCGCGGTTCTGGTGTTCGAGCCAGTCGCGGATCTCATGGGGTTTGGCGTACATGCGGCTTTCGAAGTCGCTGATCGCCTCGTACTCTCGTTTCCAGGTGACGCCCTCGTAGTGGACCGGCCGGGTCGGGTCGATGGCGTGCGCGTGCCCGCTCATGGTCTTGAGGACCTCGCCGGCGTAGGATTCGTTGCCCAATGACCAGATGATCACGCTGGGATGGTTGCGGTCGCGTTTGATCATGCTGTCGAGCCGGTCGAGGCAGGCTGGCGCCCAGTCGGGGTCGTCGCCGGGGATGGACGTGCCGACCGGGATGTCGCCGGGGCTGTTCCAGCTGCCGTGGGTCTCGAGGTTCGTCTCGTCGACCAGGTAGATGCCGTACTCGTCGCACAGGTCGTACCAGCGGGACTGGTTCGGGTAGTGGCTCGTGCGCACCGCGTTGATGTTGTGGCGCTTCATGAAACGGATGTCCCACAGCATGTCCTCCTCGGTGACCGCGCGGCCGCGACGGCAGTCGAACTCGTGCCGGTTCACGCCACGCAATACCAGCCGCTTGCCGTTGATCTTCAATATGCCGTCCTCGATGCCGATGCGGCGGAAGCCGAGGTTGGTCTGGGCGGCCTCGATGACGCGGCCGTTCGTGTCGTACAGGGTGACGGTCAGCGTGTACAGGTTCGGCGTCTCCGCGCTCCACGGGTCCACGCCCTCGAGCATCGCCTCGGCGTGAACCGTGCCGGTGTCCGTGATTGACATGCCGGTTGACGTGTCTGTGGTTGACTTGTTCGTGGTTGCCGTGTTCGTGGTTGTCGTGTCGGTGATTGACCTGTCAGCTATTGGCGTGCCTGCGACGAGGGGTGTGGCGGTCTGCCAGACGACCGTGTCGCCGTCCATGTCCGTGAGCGTGACGTCCGCGACCGTCGCATGGGCCGCGCCCTCGATCGTGGCATCCACCGTGAGCAGGCCCTGTTTTGCGTCCGGATTCCAGTCCGCAAGCGTCTTGAGGTCCGCGACGTGCGCGGCCGGGCGGGCGGTGAGCTCGACCGAGCGGAACAGGCCGTGCAGACGCCAGAAGTCCTGGTCCTCCAGCCAGCTCGCGCTCGAATACTCATAGCAGGCCACCGCCAGCACGTTCGAGCCTGGGCGGATCGCGGCCGTGACGTCGAACTCGCTGGGCGTGAACGAATCCTCCCCATAGCCGACGAACACGCCGTTCAACCACACATAGACCGCGGTCGCAGCCCCATGGAAGGTGAGCGTCACCCGCCGGCCATCCGCGACCGCCCGCGCCACTTCGCCCTCCGGACGGAACGCGCGACGATACAACGCCACATGATTATCCGCCGGAACCGCCGGAGCCTCAAGATCCTCATGACCATCCCACGGATACTGCACATTCACATACCGCGGTGGGAGCAATCCCGCGAGCTCCACATGGCACGGCACGGCGATGCTGTCGAAGGTGGAATCGTCCAGTTCCGGGTTGGCGAACCAGGGGCATGCGTTGGGGGAGGTCATCGTCAGGGAGACCGTTTCGAGCGCTGTTGGTTTGAGCGCTGCTGTTTTGAGGACGGCCGTTGTCAGGGTGCCTGCCTTATCGTCGGCGTTGTTCGGAGGAGTCGTTGCCGATACGGCGTCGTGGAATGTATCGGATTTCGTGCTGGTGACCGTTCCTGTTCCGGTTTGTGCGGTGCTGTCGGCATCGGATGCCCGATGTGGGGCCGGGGTCGGGAAGCCGACGGCCGGCGCTGTTCGGAGACATACGCGCCATGTGCCGTCCAGACTTTGGCTGAGGTCGCTGGTTTCGCCATGCCGCGGGTTATGTGACCAGCAGGCATGGTCGGAATGGGCGTCCAGCCGGTTGACTGCGAACGTTCTCGGATCGGTGAGCCAATCCGTCGTTGGTAGGTCGCCGGTGCGGTGGGGGAGGGGACGCGTGTTGTCGGCTCCTTGTGTCGCGTTGGTGGTGTTCATGGTGTCCTCGCTTTTGCTGGGGGATTGCGTCGCGTCGTTGTCGTCGCAATGCAAGAATCGTTTCACTGGATTCTTGCGTGATGATGATAAATATTTTTACTTAAAAATGCAACTTCTTGTGTTTCTGTGGGCGTGGTGTTGGGATTGGGGGTGAGGGCCTGTGCTGGGGTCGGTCAGGCTGGGTTTGGGTGCGTTGGTTAATGGGGTAGCGGGCTTGTTTTGTGTGCGTGGGCGGGCGTTGGGCGTGGTCTAGTGTCCGTCTCGCAATTGTTTGAGTGGTATCGGCCCTCTCTGATGGGACGTTGCCGTGAAACAAACAGCGGAGCTGTTTGTAGGCAACGTGCGAGCTGACAGGCGAGTCAGCAGAACACGTATCGCGTCCTTAATTGCAGGAAGAGCTGGCCCGCGAAGCAGGTCTGAGGGGTGGTGAATTAATCAGCGAATTTCTGACGTAGGACACTAGGTGTTGCTGAAGCGTCGCGTTTCTTCTTGATGTTGTGTGCTTGCCGCGGGCTGAGCTGTGGTGGGCGGCTGATTGTTGGCGGGGTGGCGCGCGTCGATGTCCGATACTGGGGTGTTGATAGTTGTCTCGTTGGTTGCGTCGTCGTGGTGGTGGTGTGGTTTGCGCTGATTTCCTACGTGATCTTCGCACTACTTTGCCTGCGAATATTGCGACACGCGATAATATTTTTTTACTTATTTTAGAAAGTTCTATACTCGCGTGGTGCGGGTTCGGTGAGGTTCCCGCTGACAATGTCGTAGGTCGCAAGGAGGCCGATATGGACGAATCCACAACACAACATGCGCAATCGCAGCAACGACAGGAACCGGAAGAAACCAGACGCAATATCGGACGCCGTATTGCGTATGCGGTGGGTAATCTGGGTCAGGCGGCGTTCTATAACACGATGAGCACGTTCTTCATCACGTTCGTGACGACGGCCCTGTTCGTGAACGTGGACAAGGCGTTGGCGGCGCGCATGATTGCGATCATCACGGGTCTGGTGGTGGTGATCCGCATCGCGGAGATCTTCCTCGACCCGCTGCTGGGCAATCTCGTGGACAACACGGACACGCGTTGGGGCCGGTTCCGCCCGTGGCAGTTCATCGGCGGCATCGTGCCGGGCATCCTCCTGGTGATGGTGTTCACCGGCCTGTTCGGCCTGGTGGACGTGAACACGGGCGTGTTCATGGTCCTGTTCGTCGTCGTGTTCATCCTCCTGGACGTGATCTACTCGCTGCGCGACATCTCCTACTGGGGCATGATCCCCGCGATCTCCACTGACTCGCATGAACGCGGCGTGTACACCGCGCTGGGCACGTTCACCGGATCGATCGGCTACAACGGCGTCACCGTGATCGTCGTGCCCATCGTCAGCTGGTTCACCTGGAAGTTCACCGGCCAGTGGGCGCAGGGCCGGTCCGGCTGGGCCGCGTTCGCGATCATCATCGCCGTGCTCGGCCTGTTGACCGCGTGGAGCGTCGCGTTCGGCACCCGCGAGAACCAGGACCAGCTGCGCGCCAAGGCCCGCGAGGGCGGCAACCCCATCCAAGCGTTCAAGGCCATCGCCCAGAACGACCAGCTCCTGTGGGTGGCATTGAGCTATCTCCTGTATTCGGTGGCGAACGTGGCCACCACCGGCGTGCTGTTCTACCAGTTCAAGTACGTGCTCGGCGCCCCGGACAGCTTCTCCATCGCCGGCGTCATCCCGATCGTCACCGGACTGGTCACCACGCCCCTCTACCCGGTGCTCAACCGCCGCATCCCGCGCCGCTGGCTGTACGTGGCCGGCATGGCGTTCATGATCGCCGGCTACACGCTGTTCATCATCAACCCCATGAACCTGCCCACGGTCATCGTCGCGCTCGTGCTGTTCTACCTTCCCGCGCAGACCATCCAGATGACCGCGATCCTGGGCATGACCGACTCCATCGAATACGGACAATTGAAGACCGGCCGGCGCAACGAGGCCGTGACCCTGTCCGTGCGGCCCATGCTCGACAAGATCGCCGGCGCCCTGTCCAACGGGATCGTCGGGTTCGTGGCCGTCGCCGCCGGCATGGTGGGCGACGCCACCGCCGCCGACATGACCGCCGCGAACATCCGAACCTTCAAGACCTGCGCCTACTACCTGCCATTAGGCGGCATTGTATTGAGCCTCGTCGTATATCTGCTCACCGTCAAAATCGACGAGAAAATGCACGAAGAGATTGTCGCCAAGCTTGAAGAACAACTCGGCGGCGGCGATGGGGCCGATGCGGAGTGAGGTGTGGCCTCGGTACGGCCTCGCATGGCGGAATCGAGGCTCAGTCTCGTCCAGTCTCTTGAGGAAGCGAAGTCCTGGTGATCCATCTCGTAATTATCTGAGTAGTGTTGTCTCCGTCTGACAAGGGGTCAACAGGCTGCGCGAGAGCGCGTCCATACTTGCAGGACGAGCTGGCTCGCGAAACGGGGCTGAGGGGGTAGTCAATTCGTTAACGAATTGACTACCCGGGACGCTAGACGTATGACTGTCGGATTTCGTACATATCGTGTATTTCATCCCATGGCTGTCGGATTCCAACGCATGGCTGTCGGAGCACGACGTATGGCTGTCGGATTTCGTGTACCACACGTACGAGATCCGACAGCCAAGCGTCGAAATACGACAGTCGACCGTCGAAATCCGACACCGAACTGTCGGGACAGTCAATCGTTAAGATTCGACGGTCATGCCAATCAATGACATGTCGGCGGCACAAGCGGATAAGGTTCATTCCCCACATACGTGGGGTTGGTTCTTCCAGACATGTCAGCAACACACGCGTATAAGAACACGCATCCCCCAGCGTACGTTTTTCGGGGAATCATCCCATTCACCCCGAAAAACGTACGGTCAGCCGATGTCAGTGTACATATTTCGGGGGAACGCGACTTGTAACTGGGTTATAGGAACTTTCGTGGTTGAGCTGTTATTCCCTGGAACTGCTAGTGCATATGATTGGCTCTGTTAAACCAGAATTGACATGGGTTAATCAACGAAAGTTCTGAATGGGTTGATTCCCTAGAGAAATCAACCCACCAATTTGCCTCTTATGTCAAAGCTGGTTTAACAGAGCCATATGATTTGGTGGATGGATGGTACGCCCAAACTAACCACCGACACGCGAGGATACGACCCACGTTTTGACCCTTTACCCCTTACTCGATGGTTTTGCTAGTGAATGTGCGGGGTTTATGCTGGGTTGAGGGGTTTATGCAGACTTTGTTTCCGAAATCAAGAAACCCCGCAAGCCTGTGTTTGCAAGGCTTGCGGGGTTCCGCGTGGTGGCTCCGAACGGCGTCGATCCGTTGACCTAGCGATTTTCAGTCGCTCGCTCTACCAACTGAGCTACAGAGCCATTGAACAGATGATAGTCAGAAGACAATCAACCATTCGAGCGACCCCGGCCGGACTTGAACCGGTGACCTCCGCCGTGACAGGGCGGCGCTCTAACCAACTGAGCTACGGGGCCTTGTGTCTCACTTGCGTGAAGCAACAGATGTATATATTACTGAAATCCAGCAATCGCGCAAATCTCGGCGTGTTCCCTGTAATTTCAACGTTTTTGCCGTGGTGTATAGCATTGTGGACTGATATCGCATTGCAATCTCCGGGGCGGAGACTTGCTATGGTGGGCTGCAGTATGAGTTCGTTGATTCGACCGTTTCGGCCGTTGTGTCCAGACGTCCCCGAGCGGCCTGAGCTATGAGAGGTGTTCATTACAGTATGACTGACCTTGCATCCAATGTCGCCGTTGAATCCGACGACTTCGCGACGCATTCCGCCGAGGTGGCGGGCGCCGGGACTGTGGAGATCGTTGACGAGGCTGCGAATGCCGTCCCGGAGATGAAGCATCCGCTGCACAAGGTGCTGTCGTTCGTTCGCCGATCCGGACGTCTGGATGACCGGCTGCAGCGCGCGTGGGAACGGTACGCCGGTATGTATCTGTTGGATATCGCGGCGGGTAATGGATTGTTGGATGTGCGTGAGGGTGTCAGGTTCGACCGCCCGTTCGTCGAGCTGAACTGGGGCAATGGCAATCCTCTGATTGTGGAGATCGGTACGGGTCAGGGCGAGAATGTGGTGGCGGCTGCGGCCGCGCGTCCGGATATGAATTTCCTCGCCCTTGAAGTGTATGACCCTGGTGTGGCCCACACCATGTTGCTTGCCGGGAAGCATGGGCTGACGAATCTGCGTGTGGCGCAGGTGAATGCGCCGGAGCTGTTCAAGGTGGCCGATGCCGGTGTCGCGGCGGAGGTGTGGACCTTCTTCCCTGATCCGTGGCCGAAGAAGAAGCATCACAAGCGTCGCATCGTGCAGCCGGGCCTTGCGGCCGATCTGCATCGTGCGCTCGCCGATGGCGGGGTATGGCGCATTGCCACCGATATCGAGGATTATGCGTTGCATGTGCATGAGGTGATGGACGGGCTTGAAGGCTGGAAGAATCTCGGTGCTCTGACGGTCAGTCTGCCGCTGGAGCATGTAGGCAAGGGCAATGCCGATCTTGCCGCGGGGATGCCGCATGCCGATTTCATGGAGTCGGAGCGTTTCGGCGGTCGCGTGCTTACCAATTTCGAGAAGAAGGGGCTCGCTGCAGGCCGAGTGATTCACGATTTCACGTATCAGGTGGTTGGCTGATAACTGTGGGTTGATAGCTGTGGCCTATTGGTGATTGGGGGCCGCTGGCGGGGGTTCGGCGGCCGGTCGATGGCATCGGTCGGCGGAAGTTCGTTCGTCTCCTATTCGTTGTTCTTCGCGGAGGCTGTCCATGGAATGGGGTGTCTCCGGATTGGGCGCTGGAGTAGTAGCGGGGGTGATAGGGTTTCCGGAGCTGGGCGCTCGGCGTTGTCGGTGCGGAAGGTCGTCGACGATGTGCGGCCCTGTCGCAATGGAACGACACCTGATATGGGATACGTTATGAGATACGTAACCCTTGCCCGGAGGACGATTCCTGTGGTCTTGCCGACCGTGTAACTGACGGGTGGTTGAGGTTTGCCTCCATTCGACACGCCGATTTGCCGTTGATTTGCATCACGGCGTGTGCTTCATTATAGTTACACGAGTTGTCTGCCCCCATCGTCTAACGGTTAGGACACCAGACTTTCAATCTGACAACGAGAGTTCGACTCTCTCTGGGGGTACCACTGGCAACTGCCACGAAAAGCGTTGGAATCCTTGGGTTCCAGCGCTTTTCTGTTTTCCGGCGAAAGCCGTTTTGGTACTCGTTTGGTACAGATTTGGTACACGACCGCACTCTTGAAATCGTCGGGGACTTCCCCCTATCGGATTTTCTGAGTCTCCACGTTGATAAGTTCACCGTATAGGGTGTATCTCGGTTGTGAGGGGTACTTTGTCGCGTGTGCGGTTATGTATCTGCTTTGCGAGGGGTACCTGAATGTCGGAACTGCGACTATAAAGGTTGAAATTGCAAGGGTGATACTCGGGGTATCGCTGTTTAGGTACCCCTTGCAAGGCAGATACGTGACCGCAGATGGTCTGATGTACCCCTTGCAAGGCAGATACGTGACCGCAGATGGTCTGATGTACCCCTTGCAAAGCAGATAGCACAATTCGACCGGTTCTGGAACGACGGCAAAGGCCGCCAGCTTTACCGGTCGATCGCACGCCACGCGCTCGTTGCCACCCGCATGTCTATCCTCGCGGGGCAAACCGAAAGCTGGCAAGCCAGCAAGCCTGCCGGTAGGCAGTCAGGCAATCAAACAATCAAGCTTGGCGGCATGCAGGCGAGCAGACGCGCAAGCAATCAAACAAGCCAGCAAGCATAAAGCAAGCAATCCAGCAATCAGGAACGGAGCAGGACCATGAACGACAACCACGACGAAACTGAATAGTCCTTCGGTGGCATCGAAGATGATTCCTCGCTTGAGAATCAGATGAGCGTGCATTCGCGGCCATCGCCGCCGAAGCCGAAGCCCTAGCCAACCGACAGGCCGACATGTCGGCCAAGGAACGCCATGAAACCAGACTTGCAATCCTCGTTTCCGTCATCGTCATCGCAGGTCTTATGGTCTACGCAATCACTCACATCGTCCAATAAAGACGATTCCTCATCTCTTGTCTTTTCAAGGGTGGGCAATTCCTTGAATCCACGTCTCTGAAAAGACAGGCGTTTTCCGTTTATACAATTAAGGTGCCCCCGTCAATGAACTGAGCCATCGACTCGCCACAGTGGCGACATTCTCCATCCGTCAGGGAATCCCATGTCAGACTTCGGAATCTGAGGGTACCTATCCATGAGGGAGATGAATTTCTCCGTCCATGCGGGTCCGTCGATCCGGGACGTCAGGTAGTTCTCCATGGTGAGGAACGCGGCGGGGCCGGAAGACCTGCGGAAAATATCCCAATCGTTGCCCCACCAATCCTTTGCATGGGATCCGCTGCGATGCTTCGGCAATTTCGGCGCGATACGGGTGCTGGTTTCGTTCCAGAAGCGATCGTGATGCGCGGTCATGTTCCGAGCCTGCCGGATAGTCTCAAGCCAATTGGAGAGGATTTTGGCGTCGCCGCGCACGGCGGGATTCGGGTTGGGATTGAAGATATGCAGCCTGGTGGCCAGCTTTCTCTTAATATGGGCTGGAGCGCCTTGGTAAAAGTTCTCCTTGAGCGTTCCATAGCTCAGACATCCGACGATCATCCAGTACGGAGGCAGCGGATCGCTGTAGGTGTTCCGGAAATGCCTGAGGTACGGAAGATTCGATTTGGTGAACGCCGAACGTAACGAGGAAAGGCAGGACAAGTGGTCGTCATAGCTCAACCCCGGGAGTCCTTCCCGTGTCATGTAGCCGAATTCGCCGCCGAATACCGATAGCTCATGGGCGAGGAAGCTCTTGAGGTATATCTCGATGGTGACGATACCGTCGAATACCAGCATCCGCAGTTCCTGATCAAACAAGTATCTATCCCAGATATCCTGAAATTGCGTACCTTGCCGGAATGGCAACGAACGCTTTGCCGGTTGCTCCAATACAGGGGTGAGGAACGGATACCAGTAGCCTTTCAGTCGGAAGTAACCGGCCTGCTCGATTCGACGCTTAAGCAGTTCCTGGCTCACTCCGGACAAGCCGTTGTCGATAAGCTTAGCTGATAAGACGTCCAATGATTTCGTCGGATGCTGCGGATAGGGGCGGAGCTTCGGAGTATCGTTTTCGTTCATCATCCCCTCTGATAAGAAAAATGCCACCCTAGTGTGCTTCAAAGAGAGGCAGTGGTGGCTTTTAACATCAATAATTGTAGCGAACATGTCACCGCTCGTAAAGGTACAGGACACTCCGCACATCTAGTATCCACAGCAGAACAATGTGCTAAATATAGTGTCTGCGTCATGTTCAACGAATTATTGACGCAGGATGCATGGCCGGCAACGCTGGATGTCATAAGGCTTTGACCAATCTGCAACGGAATCGCGTAATGCGTGTCGGATACAGTGAATACATGGAATTCTCGGCAATGTCCCAGCTGTTCGGGTCCCGCGTGTTTGAGCGGGGCGAATCGTATTGGCGTGATGGCCGTGTCGAAGGTGTTACGCAGATCGCTCCCGGCGTCTTTCACGGAGAGGTCAGGGGTGGCTCTTTGTATGACGTCACCATACGCGTGCATGGCCGCGGCGATGGCCGGTCCGATGCGACGGTCGTTGACTCGGCGTTGTTGAGCCCGTCTGTCGGTTTGTCGACTGCGGACTGGACCATCCAATCCTGCTCATGCACCTGTCCGTCGGCTGTCTCCGGCCATTACTGTAAGCATTGTGCGGCGGTGCTGCTCGCCATCGTGCATGGCGCGTCAGACGAACGGGCTCGCCATCCCGACGGCGCCGTTCCGTCGGGGCGGGAGACGGGTGCCGGTGGAACGGTCTCGGATTCGTCGTCGGCGTTGTCGGCTCGGATGCCGACATCGACGTCGACTGCGACGTCAACCGACGACCCCGGGCCTATTCCTCATGGCACCTATCAGGCGGTTCGGTCCTATTGCTCCTCATGGTACGGCGATCATGGTCCGCTGTTGGTCTGGGACCCTCGGGTGATCGACGAATGCGAGGCAATGCGGCGAATGAGCTTTCCCTGTCTGAGTCTTCAACAAGCCGGTCGCATGACGGAAAACGCCGTGCAGTCGTATCTTGACTTCCGCGACGATGACGACGAGTGGGATGACGATAGATGGGACGACGATGAATTCGATGATAGCGATTGGCTCGACGGCGACGGCGTGACGGCTGCGTTCACTGGTGCGAATGATGTACTGGACAATGCGCTCGCTACGGATGACTATGAGGCCGCCATGCGCAACTCGGTCGCCGTGATGAACATCGCCGACAAGTCGCTGGAATATCTCGATTCATCGGGAGATGCGGATGAGTGCATCGAGCAGCTGGTCTGGAAGATTCGGCTGCTTATGGAAAAAGCCACGCGGGATGCGGATGTCGATGTAGCGGTGCTGAAGGCGATGGTCGATATGCTTGTCGATGCCGTGCACGGCCGAATTCAGGTGAGCTGGAGTGCCTCTCGAGACGGCATGGCGGCGGCGTTATTGTCACTCTCCTCGAACCCGCGTGTGCGTCACATTGCGGATCAGGCACTGTCCGATCTGGAACGCGACGCTGGTTTGCCGATCATCTCGCCGTTCGCTTCGACATCGGCCGACTCGACGGTGACTGACTCGACTACAGTTGGCTCGGTCGCCGAGCTGGAGGAGGATTCGCAACAGTGGCGGTCGACACTGTGCGCCCTTCGGCATGATGATCTGGTGCTTGCCGGCGAATTCGACAGGGCAGAGCGATATGAGCTGGAGCATATCGAGGACGTCGCGATGGCCACATTCGCCGTCTCCCGTGCGGCGCTTGCGGACGATTTCGGGCGTGTCCGCGAACTGGCGTTGCGGCATATGCGAGCGGTGCCTGAAACATTCGTATGGCGAGCTTCGGAGACGCTTCCGGAAACGACGTTCCCCTATGGATGGATAACGGTTCTGATTGCGTCAGCCCAACGATTGGGTGATAGGGCGGAATTGGAGCACTTGTACAGGAGAATCATCGCACACGGTGGCAAGACCATGCCATGGTATGACGATGCGACCTTGGAGGATGGCAAAGCCTGTGTGGATGGGCTGAGGACGTTGGTCGGCGGCCGCCAGTGGCGCGAGCGCACGTTGCCGGCCATCATCGAGGAATGCGAGACGCGGGATGGTGAGAATCGTATATGCGAGAACCGAATATACGAGTATCTGTTGCGATCGGAACATTTGGATGAGCGGATGCTGGAATACTGTTCCCGTGTTCCGGGCGCAATCGATCGCCTGTATGATTCCGTTGCCGCATCGCAGCCGGTCCGGGCGACGGCACTGCTCTTGGAACCCTATGCGGGGGATCGTGCGTTCGTGGGCACTGTATCTCGCGCGGAATACCGCAAAGTCGCCGACCGGTTGCGCCGGGCGATTCCCTTCATGGGAGCGGCATGGGTGGCGGCGTATGCGCGCTCGCTATCGGCGAAGTATCCCCGCCGGGTCAATCTCAAAGCGGCATTGAAAGGCCTGATGTGACCGAAATATATCTTTCCGAACAGGCCCGTTCCCTATGGGGCAAAACCGATCGTCTCGACGGTGATTGGTGGCTGCCGCTGTATGTGCATATGGCCGATTCGATCGCCATGGCGGAACGCATCTGGGACCATTGGGTGCCGGATGGCACGAAACAGGTGATCGCCCGCGACACGAACGGTAAGACGGACGGCAGGGACTATGCCCGCAGCGTGTATGCGTCGCTCGCCGGTGCGCACGACATCGGCAAGGCCACGCCGGTGTTCCAAGCCAAGCCGATTCGATTCGATCCTTCGGATGACAGCTCCTCATCGTCGCTGGCGTGGCTGCCCGAACATGCCGGGCTGCCGGTCAGGAGCGGCCTGTCCAATCCCGACAGGCCCACGCATCCGATAGCCGGGCAGGTGATTTTCGAGCGGCACATGTGCGGCGCGTACGGGTGGGATGGAAGCGTCGCACGATCCTACGCGAGCGTAATCGGCGGACATCACGGCACCCCATCCGAGGACCATAAGATAAGAGATGCCTGTCTCGGCGAACCGATACGCATGGGATGGGACGAGGCGTCGAAGAACCGTTGGATACCCGTGCAGGACGAGCTGCTGGAGTTCGTCATCCGCCGCGCCGGATTGTCTTCGCGGGATGTCGCGACGCTTGGCGTACGGCGGTTGAGCGCCGAAAGCGAATCGCTGATGACCGGATTGGTCATCATGGCCGACTGGATGGCCAGCAATAGCGACGAAAGCCTTTTTCCGCTGGTCCCCGTCCCCGGTACCTTGGCTGCATTAGGCGGTGACGTTCCCATTGATGATCGCGGTGCAGACACGGCCGCCGGTCCTGGAGTGGACTCCTGGGAGGGGTTGGACGCCCGCGCCGATCGCGCCTGGCGCAATCTGCATATGTGTGAGCCATGGAAGTCGTCCTCCATTGAACCGGACATGGATGCTGCCGTCGTGGAATCATGGTTCCAGAGCAGATTCAAGCTCCCGCCGAACGCCCATCCCCGCCCGATACAACGTGAGGCGGTTCGTTTGGCCGGCACGGTGGACCAGCCTGGTCTGATGATCATCGAAGCGCCGATGGGCGAGGGCAAGACCGAAGCCGCTCTCGCCGCAGCCGAACTGCTCGCCCGGCGTACCGGGCGCGGTGGCGTATGTGTGGCCCTTCCGACGATGGCGACCACCGATGCCATGTTCGGCAGAGTCCATGCATGGCTCGATGCTTTGCCGGCGCAAAAGGACGAGAATGACAGGACGATTTGGCTCGCCCATGGCAAGGCGCAACTCAACGAGGATTTTCGCGGTATCATCGCGGCTTCGCGCCGCGCCATATCGTCGATCGACACGGATGGCGATCGTTCCGAGACATCGATACGCAAAAAAGGCAGTCCAGAGACCATGGTGTCCGAATGGATGTGGGGGCGAAAGAAAGGCGCGCTGGCCAACTTCCTGGTTTGTACGGTGGATCAGGTGCTCATGGGCGCCCTGCAGATGAAGCATGTCGTGCTCAGGCAGTTGGCGCTCGCCAACAAGGTGGTCGTTATCGACGAGTGCCATGCCTACGACGCCTACATGCAGGAATACCTGAAGCGCATCCTCGAATGGCTGGGAGGCTTCCGCACGCCAGTGGTGCTGCTGTCCGCCACCTTGCCCGAACGTCAACGCAGGGAGATGGCGGAGGCGTATCTGCGCGGATGGTCTGCCGGTGAACTTAATGACCGCGATCGGACTGCGGATGTTTCTTCCACGGCGGATGGTCTGCCAGTTCATCCCAGACGACGTCGGCGTCGTACGGCTTCCGAGGCGTCGGAACGGATGGGACTGAATGGTCGGTCGCCGGTCGGGACGTCGATGGGGAGCCTGTTCCAGCCCGAGGCTGAGGCATATCCGATGATTACCTATTCCTCCGGTGCGCGACTCCATACGATGCCCGTTGCGTCGTCCGGACGTGCCATGCAGGTGGCGTGCAGGATGTTGGCGGACGATGACGAATCGCTGATCGCCTTGCTTGACGGCCTTCTGCAAGATGGCGGTTGCATTGGTGTGATATGCGACACCGTGGACCGTGCGCAGCATGCGGCGCAATTGCTGGCCGGACGATATGGCGGCGACACGGTCCGGTTGACGCATTCCCGGTTCGTGGATCTGGACCGCATGGATAACGAACGCGAGCTGCGTGAACTGCTCGGGCCTCGGAGCACGAAGGCGAACGGCAGGCGTCCTGAGCGGCTGATCGTCGTGGGAACGCAGGTGTTGGAGCAGTCGCTGGATATCGATTTCGATGCCTTGATTACGGATATCGCGCCGGTGGATTTGCTGATGCAGCGTCTTGGCCGTGTGCACCGTCATAATCGCGGTGAAGCGCAGCTGGACCGGCCTCCGCGCTTGCGGGAGGCCGTCTGCTATATCCGTGGGATTGCCGAGTGGGAGGGGATTCCGCGGTTCGATGCGGCGGTGCGAGCCGTGTATGCGGAGGCGTCGCTATTGGAGACGTTGGGTGTGATGGCGCTGACGGAACCATCATCGGTGACGCTTGCACGTCTGCCCGAGGATATCGCGACCGTTGTGCGTCGCGCATATGGCGAACATGCGATTGGGGGGATTCCTGAACAGTGGCGGGAAACGTACGAGAAGGCGATTGTGCAACGCTCGGCCGAATGGGACAGGAAGCGGTCGCATGCACGGTCCTACCTGTTGAAATCGCTGTACGACATGGATGCCAATGGAAACACCCTGACGGACTGGTTCAAAAACAGCCCGCTGGACGATGGGGATGATGATAAGGGACAGCGCGCGGTTCGTGATACGCAGGAAACGGTCGAAGTCCTGCTGCTGAGGCGGCAGGAAGGCGCCATTCGTCTGCTGCCGTGGATTAGCGACCCTTCCCACGGTATCGAACCGGGTGCCGAAGTGCCGACGGATTCGGTTCCTGACGATCGTCTGGCACTGCTGGTGTCGCAGTGCGCCGTTCGTTTGCCGGCGGCGATGGGCAGGTACGACGCGATTGATGCGCTGATTCATGATCTGGAACATGGCTGTGATCGAGAGACCCTGCTGTGGGCGGAATCGCCTTGGCTCGCCGGGAAGCTGGCCGTATTCCTCGAGGACGATGGTGATGGTGCGTTGCATGCCACGATCAACGGTTTCGATGTGGGGTATGACCGTGGCTCCGGGCTGGTCGTGTCCAAGACGGGGTGAGGCGTCGGGGCTTGCGGTCATGATGAAAAAGTCCCTTATTGGAGGGATGACCCAGTGAAAAGGGTAAGACATGGAGTGTTCCCCGTATGCGCGGGGTTGAGTATATTGATGCCATGCCTTACCCTTTTCTCGTTGACATTTTTTTGCTCACATGCTATCGTAAAGTCATCGGATCAACCAATGCCGTCATGGAAGACGGTGGAAAGGGCCGGTGGTGGCAATGGGTGGTGCCACTCCAGTACGGCGGTTCAATCTTCTTGACGAACCATGGATACCATGCATACTCTCCGACGGGCGCCTCCGGGAACTGTCCCTGCGTGAGGTCTTTCGCGAGGCGTCGCGCATCCGTTCGATTTCCGGCGACCTGCCGCAACAGAACATGCCTCTGATGCGTTTGCTGTTGGCTATTCTGTATTGCGCATACTGCGACACGGAGGCCTCCCGAGCGGATGCCTTGAAACTATGGAGCTACCTGTGGAGGCATGGAGCATTCGACATGGATGTGCTCGACGGGTACTTCGACGAATTCCATGACCGGTTCTATCTGCTGGATCCGGAACGCCCGTTCTATCAGGTACCCGGTCTGGCATATGTGGGTGACAAGGAATACGATCCGGTCGGGGAGATGATCGCGGATGTGCCCAAACCGGACAAATTCCTGTTCTCCATGCGTTCGCCGAACGCCTTGGAATTCATCGATTTCGCTCAGGCGACCCGTTGGCTGGTGTTCCTGCAGGCGTATGACACGGCCGGTATCAAATCTCCCGTGATCGGTAACACCCACATCAACAAAGGAAAGGTGTACGCGCCCAAGGGATTGTCTGGCACCGGATGGTTGGGCGTCATAGGGCCGATCATGGTCGAGGGCGAATCCCTGTTCCGCACACTGCTATTGAACTGGTGCCTGTATGACCCCGCCGATGACGGCGTGCGTTTGTTCGGCAACAAAGACGACGTACCTCCTTGGGAATCAGATGATTTCCCCGGTCCTGACCTGACCGTACGCACCGCGTTCACAGGTCCTGTGGATGCCCTGACATTCCAATCCAGACGCGTGCGTTTGGTTCCGAATGACGATGGCACCCGCATCGTCGGCATGGTGAACTGTTATGGCGACGTCATCGCAGCCTATGACACCGATGCATGCGAGAAAATGACGGCTTGGCGTGTCAGCGAGACCCAACGGAAGAAGCTGGGACTGCCCGCGCCCCCGCTAATGCCTGTCACCCACGATGCCGGAAAAGCGTTGTGGCGCGGGTTGGGACCGATACTCGCAGTCGCCGATCGGGACCTGCGCCCGGGGGTGCTCCGGTGGGTCGAAGAGTTGCAGACAAACGGATGTTTGGACTCGCAGGAGCACGTCCTTGCCGTGTTCTCGATCCATACGCAGGGCATGACCTATGGAACCCAAAGCAGCGTGTATGAGACCGGCATCGATGACGTGTTGACGTTGCCGTTATCCTTCTCGCGTAGGGACTATCCCGCCATTAATACCGTGGTGGACATCATCGATAAAACGAGCATGTCCGTCGATCTTGTGCTTTCGAACTATGTGCGCAATCTTTGCATCGCCGCTGGTGACCATGCCGCGGGAGGCAGGGCCCAGGCCGCTGCCGATCATGTCCGTGAAGACGCCTATGCGCGTCTTGACGTCTTGTTCCGCGACCGGTTGGCTGGATTCACTGCGGACAAGGATTATGAATCCTACGGGAACGCTTGGCGTGATGACATCCATCGCGTGCTCGTTACCATCGGCGGGGAGTATCGGTCCGACTCTAATGCGCCGATGTTCGTCGAGCGTGATTCCGGCAGGATGGGACTGATGAGCGTCGCTCGCGCCACGCAACTGTTTCTGGGCGGATTGAACAAATATCTGGGCACAATTGCGAACGACAGGAAAGGGGTGTGACTATGCGGCGATATTTCTCCAGCGACACTGCGAAGGAAGTGGGTCTCTTCGTCAACGGAAAGGTGTTCCGGCTGCAGAACGAATACACCAAGCGGGATGGTGGGACGCCATATTCCCGGGCGGCGTTGGCCCGGCTGCGACGCGATCTTGACGGCAGCGCGCCGTCGTGGATGCTGATCGGCGGGGACCTGTTCGGGGAGTGGCCGCAGAGTCTGCCCTCTCCGGAGGAGGATCCGGCGGTGCTTCGCGCAGTGAAGGCCACATTGGAGTTGTACGCACTTCATCAGCAGTCACGGCGCCATGGGGTCGCCCAAAGCGTTGAGAGCGCCCGTACGAAACGGATGACCTTCGGCCGCGCATGCCGGCTGATTCAACCTGATCCGGAACATGACGACGGAGTAAGACGCAGGTTGGCCTCCGCCGAAGCCGCTCCGGATTTCAATGGTGTGATACGCAGCGTACGCGCGCTGATTCTGCTGATGCGAGGGGCCGGCGATGGTTCGATCACGCTGGATTACCGCTCCTTGGCCCAAGATCTCTATCAGGTTCAGTTCCCGGACTCTCGTGCGGAGGTCTTCCAGCGGTGGAGCATGGATTACCATGTCAGGCCCACTGTCTCCCAATAACCGGCAACATTGCCGTCTGCCGCGAACGAAGTAACAACATTCGAAAGGAAAGCATCATGTTCATTGATCTGTATGGTTTGCAAAACGTGCCGCCGAGCAATATCAACCGCGATGATACCGGTAGCCCGAAAGTCGCATATTATGGCGGCGTGCTGCGCTCCCGGGTCTCCTCCCAAGCTTGGAAGCGGGCCATGCGGGAGATGTTCCCCTCGCTGCTGGAGTCTAGCCGTCTGGGCGTGCGTACGAAAAATGCGGTCGCCTTGATTCGGGATGCGATCGTTGCCAAACGTCCTGAACTGGCCGAGGAAGCGGAGTCTATGGCACAATTCGCGCTGTCGGCCACCGGCGTCAAGGTCAAGGAATCGGACCGTGCCGGCAAAGACAAGGGATCATTGGCCACGGAATACCTGATTTTCATTGCATACCGGGAAATCGGGCAGCTCGCGGACATTGCTATTGCATGGCATGATGCCGGCATCGATGCGGCTTCCAAGCCGACGGCGGCGATGAAGAAGGAGATTGATGCGGTGTTCCATGGGGTCCAAGCTGTGGATATCGCCTTGTTCGGTCGCATGCTGGCCGATGCGCCCGATCTCAACACCGACGCCTCGGCGCAGGTTGCGCATGCGATTTCTGTGGATCGGGTCACACCCGAGTATGACTACTTCACCGCCGTTGACGACTGCGCTTCGGAAGATAACGCCGGAGCCGCCATGCTGGACACCGTCGGATTCAATTCGTCCACCTTGTACAGGTATGCGACATTGAACGTCGATGCATTGCAGGACCAGTTGCGGGATGCGACCGCCACAGTCGAAGGTTCGGCGGCGTTTGTCGAGGCGTTCATCAGGTCAATGCCGACCGGCAAGCAGAACACGTTTGCAAACCGTACTTTGCCCGCTGCGTGTGTGGTGATTATCCGCGACGATCAGCCGATTAACGTGGTCGGTGCTTTTGAAGATCCCGTGCGGCCGGCGGAAGGCGCGTCGATTTCACGTCAGGCGGCCGTGCGTTTGGGACGTAAGCTGGCTTATGTTCATGCGGCTTACGGGGAGACTCCGCGAAAGGCATGGAACATCACCGCGGATGAATCCGTGCCTGAACTGGACGCTGTGAGCAAGCATGTGTCGTTCCCGGAGATGAAGGCCGAGTTGAAGGCCGCTCTTACGCAGGCGCTGTCCGAGGAGTAGACATGGTTGTATTGCTACTGCAGCTTGCGGGGCCAATGCAATCATGGGGTGATTCGTCGCGTTTTGTGCGTCGTGAGACACGCACCGAACCGACGAAAAGCGCGGTGATCGGGTTGCTCGCCTCCGCTCAGGGCCGCACGCGGGAGGATGCGATAGAGGATTTGCTGGGTCTGCGGTTCGGCGTGCGCGTAGAGCAGAGAGGACGAATCATACAGGATTTCCAGACTGAAAAATCTCTGGCCCGCAAGCGAAACTCGCGTGATTTCGACAAGGTGATGCCGTTGACGTATCGCTATTATCTGGCTGACGCCCGTTTTTTGGTCGCGCTGGAAGCGGAAAGGGCCGTCTTGGACGGGCTGGATCATGCTCTGCGACAGCCTCGATGGCCGCTATATCTGGGCCGTCGATCCTGTCCGCCGGAATTTCCGGTCACGTTGGGCGTCCATGACGAGTATGTCGATGTCCGTGAGGCGTTGGAACGGGAGCCGTGGCATGCGTCGCGATGGTATATGCGGCGATATCCGGAACAGCAGTTGGAGATCGTCTGCGATGCCGTGGACGACGAACCGTTCCTGACACAGCCTGATCTGCCGGTGACCTTCAGTCAGAAGGATCGTCGATATGCAGATCGGGCGGTTCGCCGGTACCGCATCGACAATCCCGGCATCGATAATGCCGCATCCCGTAATGCTGGGGGCGGCGCGCCGCCGTCATTCGCATCTACCGGCGATGCCGACCCCATGAGCTTTACCTAGGAGATGTAATCATGTTCATTTCTCGAGTGCCGCTCAATGCGGCCAGATTCAGTGCCCGGCAGCTGATGGCGTCTCCGTATCGCATGCATGCCGCGGTGGAGAGCGCGTTTCCGCCCGGCAGCGTTCGTGAAAGCGACGAAGGCCGTATCCTGTGGCGTCTGGATGTGCTGGCGCAGGACCATAGTGTTTGGTTGTATGTCGTGAGCCCGGAGGCGCCTGATTTTTCGCATATCATCGAACAGGCGGGATGGCCCACGCGGATGGAATGGGAGAGCAGGGATTATTCGCCGTTGCTTTCCCGTATCGGGATTGGGCAGCAATGGCAATTTCGCCTGAGGGCAAATCCGGTGCGCAAAGCCAAAATCGATAAAGGGCTGCGTCCCAAGGCGGACGGCGAGAGTGTAGTGGGCAAGATTCAAGGGCATGTGACGGCTGCGCAACAGTGTGACTGGTTGGTCGCGCGGGCCGCCGGCCATGGGTTCGAGATTCTTCCCGACGATTATGATGAGCCGTCGGTGACGGTCAGCCAGAGGCATCAGGAGCGGTTCGGACGTGACGGTAAAACCGTGACCCTGACCACTGCGGTATTCGATGGTCGCCTGCGAGTGACGGATGCTGATTCGTTCCGACAAGCGCTGTGCCATGGCATTGGGCGGGCAAAAGGCTTCGGATGCGGGTTGTTGACTGTAGCTCCCATTCGAGAACCGCAGTCATGAAAAACAGGAACCGCGTACCGGGGACTCCTCCGCCCGAACTCGACGAACTGGTCCGAGCGGAGGATCGCATGTCGTTTGCCTATTTCGAGCATTGCGTAATCAACCGTTCCGACAATGCCATCACGGTCGCTGATGCTGCAGGAACGGTGCATGTTCCTGCAGCCGCATTAAGCGTGTTGATGCTTGGTCCCGGGACTTCCGTCACACATCAGGCCATGACGGTGATAGGGGATAATGGTGCCACGGTGATTTGGGCGGGGGAACGCGGCGTTCGCATGTACGCGTTCGGCAAGCCATTGACGCATTCGTCGGCGCTGCTGCAGGCGCAGGCTCGTCTGGTCTCCAACACGCGGACGAGACTGGCCGTGGCACGGGCGATGTATCAGATGCGTTTCCCCGATGAGGACGTTAGCGGTCTGACCATGCAGCAGTTGCGCGGGCGTGAAGGCGCACGCGTACGTCGTGTGTATAGGGAGTGTTCGGCGCGCACCGGCGTCGCGTGGGATAAAAGAACATACGACCATGACGATTTTGAGGCCGGCAATGAGATCAATAAAGCCCTGTCGGCCGCGCACACATGCCTATACGGCTTGGCGCATTCGGCGATTGTGGCGCTTGGCTGTTCTCCGGGATTGGGATTCGTCCATGTCGGTCATGAACGTTCCTTCGTCTATGACATTGCGGATTTGTACAAGGCTGAATTATCCATTCCGGTGGCGTTTGAGATTGCGGCGCAACAACCTGCCGATATTGGGTCCGCTACGCGGCATCGAATGCGTGAGGTGGTATACGATCTGTCCATCATGAAAAGGATGGTGCGGGATATTCGCAGCCTATTGGGAAACACTGAGCCGACGGATGATGCTGAGACGGATCACGTTGGGTTATGGGATGACAGACTCGGGGAAGTCGCTGCCGGCGTCTCCTATGGCGAGGATTTCGATGAGGATGTTGGCGGTGATTTCAGGGAATGACGGTTCCGACGGTTCTGCTGATTTCGGATGGTAGGAGGGGCATGCCGATATGGTCGTAATAGTGCTGACTGCTTGCCCTTTGGGACTTCGCGGAGACCTTACTCGTTGGTTGCTTGAGATTTCGGCTGGTGTGTTCGTCGGGCACGTCAGTGCCAAAGTGCGTGACCGTCTTTGGGAGCGCATTGTGGATTTGGTCCGTGACGGACGGGCGATTATGGTGTATTCGGCTCGTAACGAGCAACATCTTGGTTTCCGGGTGCATCATGCTGATTGGACGCCGGTGGATTGTGACGGGTTGGAACTTGTGCAACGTCCCAACAGCATGTCCAAGGGTAGAAATCAAACTGAATCGCACTCTCGACGTCCCGGCTGGAGCAATGCCAGCAAATGGCGGGCTGCACGTAGATATCAATAACAACTTCCATGCTGGTGCCGAAGTTGATAGTAAAGATGTTATTTCCGCCGTACCCTGTTGGGGCTGATGACGAAGTCTGTTGGAGAGGACTGCCGTAGGCGACTGTCGTAGAGGACCTGCGATGTGTTGTAGCGCAGCAGTGGCTTGCGCATTGTCCGGCATTTTGCTTAGTCCGGAATCTTTGCACTTTGTGATGGAAATCCGCTGGTGAATTCGCTATAGGGGAGTGGCTGATGTAGGCGACTCCGCAAATAGTGCGGAGAACGAAAGTGAAGGAAACAGATGACGACGCATCCATATATCCCTTGAAATTGCTACACTTTGCAAGTGTGTTCCCCGCGCATGCGGGGATGATCCCTGGCCGACGGCGGCGCCGAACTTGGGGCCCTCGTGTTCCCCGCGCATGCGGGGATGATCCCTGGTTGAGCCGGTCCTCGATCATGTGGAGGGTGTGTTCCCCGCGCATGCGGGGATGATCCCTGGTGGCCAGGGCGAAGAAGACCCGGCTCAAGGTGTTCCCCGCGCATGCGGGGATGATCCCGCCAACAAGATGGGCACCGACCTAGAGACGATGTGTTCCCCGCGCATGCGGGGATGATCCCGCCTTCGCCACCACCGACGACTTCGTGGAGGGGTGTTCCCCGCGCATGCGGGGATGATCCCAGGCTGTTGATGTCCGCGTCGGTGGCGGATTCGTGTTCCCCGCGCATGCGGGGATGATCCCCGCGCAAGGCGGAACCGGGGCGAACGGAACGGGTGTTCCCCGCGCATGCGGGGATGATCCCCGCTCGCCGAGGTCGCGGCCCTTCGGCTCGTCGTGTTCCCCGCGCATGCGGGGATGATCCCGTGGACAAGAAGGTCGCCGACCTGAAGACCGAGTGTTCCCCGCGCATGCGGGGATGATCCCTACATCGAAAGGAACATGAAATGAGCGAAACCGTGTTCCCCGCGCATGCGGGGATGATCCCTCGGATGGCACCGCGAACAACAACAACGCCAA